>CAZAQQ010000164.1:0-4147 GCA_964487485.1 uncultured Candidatus Bathyarchaeia archaeon
ATTTTTGGTAAAAATTCTAATCTGCGTTTTTCTTCTGGCTATATTTCTTCAAATCGGAAGCCATGTGGGACTTGTTGTTACGACTGAAGTTCCTCTGCTGGAGATGTCATAGCGGATTTCCTTTTCTCCTCTGTCTTCTTGAGAGTAGTGATGTATCCAGATATCCTATTTCTCATCCACTTCGTGGGGGAGTTCAAGAGTTGCGTTACCATCTTTTGGTTCTCTTCGAAATCCGTCGTAAACTTGTCTGGGTATCTCTCCAATAGCTTTTTCGCAGTCTTCTTCACTATGGCAATCCTAACCTTTCCCAACCCTTACTCCGCCCCTAGTCTTCATCAAAGGCTACCTAGATCTTATTAAGTGACTCTGGGCAATTGTCCAGTGAGGTTGAGGCAAATCTGCAGGTTGAGCCTAAAGTTGTGATGCTGCTATTCGCAGCTTTCAACCAGTTTGTCAATGTCAGCTCTCCTAATCGCTAAAGAGCGGGTTTAGTTTTGGCACAACTTCCGGAATAATAACAACTCTTGGATTGATAGTAGGGTTGAGTGCTGGTACTCGTTCAGTACTTGCTGTTATTGGAGGAATAATATCAATAGCAGTAGCAGATGGCCTATCTGAATCAATGGGTATGCATGTCTCCAGAAAATCTGAAGGCAAACACCCAACTTATGTATTGGAATCCACATTTGCTACTTTAACTGCAAAATTTATTGTGACGATGACGTTTGCTGTACCTGTAATTTTAATCGACCTTTCAACAGCAGTTATGATAAACATTGTTTGGGGATTATTTCTTCTAACTGTTCTCAGCTATTTCGTGTCAGAAAATAAAAAAGAGAAAAAATGGTTTGTGTGCATAGGATGGTGCGCGTTAGAAGGTGCAAATTATCTTGCTTAAGAAGAGGGCTAAAAGAAAGGCGAAGAAACCTAAGAAAAAGGCGCCGCCCCCAGCCGCCCCGCGGTCTCAACTACCATCTGAGTACAGATTGGTGCGTTGGTGAGATTCCGAAAGATTGCGATAAAGAAGGGGCCGAAATCATAGGTATTAGTGGTTAAAGGGATGACCTCCAGGTCAGGTCTCCGCACGACTAAGGAGCCTTAGAAGACCCACATCCCTAAGCTTCATCTTCTCTGCGCCTATACAGGAAGGAAACAGCGCGATTATTCGAGGGTCAATAAGTCCAGCGATTTCCTACGTAGTGATCAGGATACTTGTCAGCCCCGACCGTTCCACTTGGAGTCTACTT
The DNA here is from genome assembly GCA_964487485.1 of uncultured Candidatus Bathyarchaeia archaeon. Lineage (GTDB taxonomy): Archaea > Thermoproteota > Bathyarchaeia > 40CM-2-53-6 > CAZAQQ01 > CAZAQQ01. The sequence continues at coordinate 1,248 of CAZAQQ010000164.1, forward strand.
GCGACGATCACTACCGATTAGTATGGACCTTTTTTCCATTGTCTTCACTGCTAGTCGAATTCAGATGCTCCTTCTTCTGCTCCGGGAGTTTTCGGCGGTCCTGCCTGTTCCTTCATCTTTCCAGAAGCTATGACATCATCTATCTTCAAGATCATTGTAGCGGCTTCGCTAGCTGACTTTACTATTTGTTCCTTGACGGAAAGTGGCTCATATACGCCGACCTTTGACATGTCTTTAACTTTGCCGTCAAAAGTGTCTACTCCAGCCCATTTTTCACCTTTTTCGTGGCGGGATCTTAACTCAACGATTATGTCTATTGGGTCCAATCCCGCATTCTCTGCTAGGGTCAGGGGAATCACTTCAAAGGCTTCAGCGAAGTCTGCGGCCGCCAACTGCTCTCTGCCGCTTAGTTTCTCAGCCCATCTCTTTAGTTGGGCAGCTACTTCGCACTCTATGGCGCCGCCTCCAATCACGACTCTTGGATCTCTCACAACGTCCCTTACAACGCAAAGGGCATCGTGGATGCATCTTTCAGCTTCATCCACAATCCTTTCAGTTCCGCCTCGAATAAGTATCGTGACAGCCTTTGGGTTTTTACACCCTTCAACAAAAGTCATCTTGTCATCTGCAACCTTTCTTTCTTCAACAAGTTTAGCAGAACCTAAATCTTGAGGGTTCAAATCGTCTAGGTTAGTTACCATTTTCCCGTCCGTGGCTTTCGCCAGCTTATCTATATCTTTCTCACTTACCCTACGAACAGCTAGAATTCCCTTCCTAGCTAGGAAGTGTTGAGCAGCATCGTCAATTCCTTTCTGGCATATTAGGACGATGGCTCCTGCTTTCGCGACTTTCTCCACCATATCCCTCAGCATTTTCTCCTCTTCGTCTAGGAAGGCCTTCATCTGCCCCGGGGTCTCAACGTTTATCTTAGCGTCAATTTCTGTTTTCTCGACTTCTAGGGCCGCGTTCAGCAAAGCAATTTTTGGGTTTTCGACTCTCTTTGGCATCTCTGGGTGTACAACTTCTTTATCCAAAACGACGCCTTGTATTAGGCGAGTGTCGGTCAAGGATTCGCCAGCTTTCTTCTCCACTTTGATGTCGTCTATATCTACCTTGTATCCCTGAGGAGTTGCCTCCGCGGTTTGAAGCACAGCCTCCACAGCCATATCCCCTATCTGCTCCGCATACTCGCCTAATATCTTGGTCACTAGGGACACAACAGCTACTTTCTTGAGAATGTTCTTATCTTTAGGATCAACCTTTATCGCCAAGCTTCCTAGGAGCTCGATGGCTTTTTCCGTGGCTGCTCTGTACCCATCGACGATAACTGTCGGGTGCACATCTTTCTCAATCAACTCCTCGGCTTTGCTCAGAAGTTCACCGCACATGACTACGGCTGTTGTAGTCCCATCGCCAACTTCATCGTCTTGTGTTTTAGCCACTTCAACCAACATCTTCGCAGCTGGATGTTGAACATCCATTTCCTTGAGGATTGTTGCTCCATCATTAGTAACGGTTACATCTCCGAAACTGGCTACGAGCATTTTGTCCATGCCCTTAGGTCCCAGGGAGGTTTTCACTGATTCCGCGATAATCTTGGCTGCGGTTATGTTGCTTCTTTGGGCCTCCTTTCCCCTAGCTCTAGTGGATCCCTCTCTCAGGATCAATACAGGTTGCCCACTTATTGTTGCAGGTATGGCTTCTGCCACGGGTCAGAATACCTCTTCCAATTTCTGTAGGATCTCAGGGTTGTTTTTTATTTAGTTAGTAAAGCAAAAGCTCCATATTCCAGGCAGATAGGAGGTTTCAAAATTTTCAAAGGTCGTTTCTTCATGGCTTCTCACAGCTTGCGGTAGCTTGGTATTTTTCCTTGTCCCCAGCGAATCATGGCTACGATGAACTCTGTGACTTCGGGGGATCCAGTATTGATTTTAAGCATGCCTCTTTCACCTTTACCTACAATTCCGGGGCCTCGAATTTAATCATTACCTCCATTCACGCCACCTCCTCTCCAAAACATATCAGCCGCTTCATCACTTTCGCGAAGGTTCCTTTACTGTTCTTGCTATAGAAAAACATCAGATAAATATGTTTCTGCTTCAAAATCGAGCCTGAATCTTGCTTTTTTCATTGACATCCTCTCCAGTTGAAACTTCCCTTGCTTCAACTAAAAATTAAACTAGCTCTTCGAGTATGTAACTATTCCAGATGAGTCTTCGTACCTGAATATTACCTGCTCTGCCACCATCTGCTCCAGATACTTATGCACAGTCTCCCACCTGAGCGGGATATACCTTGCCTTGAAGCCTCGAAGATGTTTTAGTCAGAGAAGACATAGGACTGGAGAATCAAAATGGCTAAAAAGAAAGTAAAGAAAAAAGGCTCAAGAAAGAGGCGGGAAGAACTTGTCAGTAATCTTCGTCCTTAATCTGTTCCTTCTATATGCTGAACCTTCGCCTTTCATATGATTTGTAAGAAGCGCGTCCATTTCATGAAGATTTGCCTTGAATCTTGGAACGAAGTCGTGTAGCAGAATATTCCAGAACGAGAAGTGTTTTCCCAAAATTCATTCTACATTCACATCATTGTAGATCTTAGTGAACAAGGCAGGAGAATGTGGAATCTTGTCTTTGAAAAGCTCGAAAAGGTTTGGATAGGCAGCCAATTTACGTTCAATTTGCCAGCGCAGGTTCGTTTGTTTCATAACGATTCACACGGGAGAATTGAACTTCTCACGAATCTTTAGATAGACCTTGAATGGACGGTCCTTCTTAGCGTAAGATTCCACGCCGATCAAGAAGGATGAGGAAACAGCCCTAACGGTGTCAGAAATTGTTCGGTCAAGAAATCTTGGTTTGGTTCAAATAGTTCAGTAATGCATCTGCTGCATCATGTGAGTG
>CAZAQQ010000165.1:0-4017 GCA_964487485.1 uncultured Candidatus Bathyarchaeia archaeon
ACTACGACGCTTGAAAGGCCGCGGTTTTTTGTTGGAACAGCCGCTCCTGTGCCCAGAAAAACGACTTGCAACATCTATCGCCCAATGATGCTTCCTATTTTCTTCTTAACACGGCTATTTCTCGCGTTAGGCTTCTGTGAACATGGATATAATGTCTCTCAACTAATTCAAATCCTGCATCCTTCGCCAATTCGGCAACTCCAATGCTTTTCGGAGAAGCAATAGACATGAATCCCATTCTTGGAAGAAGACCGTAGGCGATGGGTAGAAACTCTTGGAGCAGACTTTCAGTAGTTGTCTTCAGCGTAGAGGCACCTCGGCCGTAGGGGGGATCAGTTACTATCCTTTCAGCATACACCAGAGGAGGTTTCCTAGCGTCGCTTAGGAATACTCCTAGTGGTTCAATGTTGAAGAATTTCAAATTCATTGAAGAACCCCTAACCATTTTGAGGCTTACGTCACACCCAGCTATCCTGCAGCCTATTAACCCAGCCTCAATCAGCAGTCCTCCAGCCCCGCAAAAAGGATCTAGCAAGAAATCCCCTCTCCTAGGCCTAGCTAGGTTTACCATACATCTAGCAAGCTTAGGAGGCATTGTAGCCGGATGGAAAAAAGGCCTTTTTCTAGGTCTCCGGGCAGCTAAAATCCCCCTACGCCTAGATTGCCTTACCAAACCTAGTAGAAAACTCTCTTCATTTATTATTCCCAAGAAACTTTTGCTAGGAGCGCCTAAACTTATTCTAGCGCTTTTCACTTGGCTCAGGATGATGCTTCCAATTTCTCTCTCCAGATAGACGCTCCTTAGGTGCTTCGATGCTCCTCCAATTCTCATGACTCTGACGGCGAAACTTTCATTAGAATTGATAAGCGCCGTGAAATCTGTTTGACATGCCTTGTCCAGAATGGTTTTCAGATCATTTTCACACTTGAAAATTTCGATTCCACATGTTTCAAACATTGTACTTCTTGCGCTAACTTCGTCTAGGCATCTCGGGGAGACTCTGGCCCTAAACAGTTTCAGCGACTCCTCTTGAACGCGGTATCTGAAACCTTCAGCTTCAAGGATTGCTTTGACTTCAGCGCTTGGGAGAGTAGGATGTTCGCCCGAAACTACGAAAAAAAGGTTTTCTTCCAAGTTCTTTTTCTTCATCCTCTTAAGGCTTCTGCGATTTCAGGTGCTACTGAAACCACGCTGACCTGACTGGCCACGCAGTCTGTACCAATGATTTGCTTTATTCCAGCTTTCTTCAACCTCTTCATTGAATCACTAAGCAGAATCGGATGTGTGCATGCTGCGTAGATTTTCTCCGCACCCTGTTCTCTTAAGATGTTAGCAGCATTGATTACGCTTGATCCGGTGGTAATCATGTCGTCTACCACCAAGGCATCTCGACCTTTCACATCAACTTTCTTGGGCGCCATCGCTACTTCACCAGTTTCTCTATCCCTATGTTTCTCGAAGAATGTGCAGTCAGCCCTTAGAACAGCGGCGACTCTTTGAGCTAGATGAAAGGCACCTTTATCCGGAGAGAAGACGTAAGGTTTCTTCAAGCCCATTTTGCTGACATGCTTCCCGATCAGCGTCATGGCGGATAGATTTAAAGCTGGAATGTTGAGGGCTTTGAGAATACTTTCTTTGTGGATGTCGAATGTTAGAAGCCTGTTTGCTCCAGAGGATTGAATAAGCTTCAGAATCGTGGTCGCACTTACAGCCTCCCCCGGCCTAAACCGCTTGTCCTGACGGGCATAGGCTAGGTAGGGAACGACCGCGATAACTTCTTTGGCTCCAAGATCTCTTGAGGCGTCGAGAAGAAGGAATAGCTCAATCAAATGTTTGTCTTGAGGCGGATAAGTCGATTGGACAACTACTACCTCTTCTCCTTCTAATTCCTCTGACAAGCGAACGTAAGATTCGCCGTCCCTAAAGGGTCTAGACTCGACCTGAATTGCTTTAACGCCTAGGATTTCAGCGACCTTACGTCCCAAATCCATTGAAGCAGTACCCGGAACAATGATCAAGAATAAACACAACGCTCTTGATAATTAACCATAAGCATTAATTGGTAGCCTTGAATATTTATGGTGTCCTCGCCTAAGGAGGCGAGCGCATTGCCAGTAAAAGAGGCATCGATGTGGGAGCCGCTTCAGGACAACCTTGTGAGATGTAAGGTTTGCCCCCACCGATGCGCGATAAAGCCTAGTGCGAGGGGCATATGCGGGACTAGAGAAAACAAAGACGGAAAGTTGTACACTTTGATCTACGGCGAATTAACGGCGACCGCCGTAGACCCCATCGAGAAGAAGCCTTTTTTCAACTTTTGGCCCGGCAGCAACTCCTTTTCAATATCCTCAGTAGGTTGCAATCTCGATTGCCCCTGGTGTCAAAACTTCCACATATCTCATGCTGAACCGGGAGATGTTTTTGCGGAGCAAATGAACCCTGAGAAAGTTGTTGAATTGGCTAAGAAATATGGATGTCGATCAATTTCCTACACCTATAATGAACCTATTATCTGGTTTGAATACGTTCTTGACACAGCTAAATTGGCCAAAAGAGAGGGCGTACTCAACTGTTTAGTTACAAACGGCTACATAACACTAGAAGCCCTAGAAGAGTTGGGCCCATACATTGACGCGGCCAATGTAGATATCAAGGGTTTTACTGAGGAGTTCTATAGGAATTATTGCAAAGCCAAGCTGGAGCCCATTCTAGAAGCGACCACAGCAATGCAGAAGAAGGGAATACATGTGGAGATCACCACCTTACTGATTCCAGACTTGAACGACAGTGGGGAAGAAATAGCGCGATTAAGTAGCTGGCACAAAGAAAACCTTGGACCTGACACGCCTCTGCACTTCAGCAGATACTACCCCCAATTCAAGTTTACGCAAAAACCGCCAACACCCGTGCAGCGAATTGAGAAAGCAAGAGAAATTGCGCTTAAAGAGGGTTTGCACTACGTGTATACCGGGAATGTACCCGGAGATCCTGGCGAAAACACTTACTGCCCTAGCTGCAAGTCTTTGCTAGTCGAGAGATATGGCTATGATATTGTGAAGTGGAACATAACCGACAGGCTGGAATGCTCAACTTGCGGAGCAAGAATCGCCATAAAAGGTAAGTACGAGAGAAGAGCTCCTTGGTCCCCAGTCATAGCCTAGCCACCTTTCCGTATGCAGGAAGCATCTAAGCATTCGCAAACTTATTGGGTTCGTCTTTCCTTAGCTCTCTCAGTGAATGCGATGGGTTGGCGATTCATAAGGCCTGACTCTATTGCGGTACTGAGCGACGAAAAATGTAGGAAAAGCCTATCGAGATACTTCGATGTTTTCCAAGAGAAGAAGCACGCAAAGTTTCAAATAGCCAGAAAGCTCCCAGCCAAATTTGAGAAGAATGACTCCACAGAAGATCTCTGGCGGATTCATGACCAACTTACAAAAGACTTCGTGGAACTTGAAAAAAGCGTTGACCTCGGAGAGGAAAGCCTCAAGGAACTTGAAAATCCTGCAAAGTCTTACCTCGACCTCAAGATCGAGATCGCCAACCACATTCTCGAACAATGCCACCTCTGCACTCGGCGATGCGGCATCAACAGACTAGCTGGCGAACTGGGATACTGCAAGTGTGGACCACAGATCACGGTATCAACCTTCTTTGATCATATGGGTGAAGAACCTGAGCTAGTTCCCTCCGGAACCATATTTACCTGCGGCTGCACTATGCGTTGCCTCCACTGCCAAAATTGGTCCATATCTCAATGGATGGAGGTTGGCGAAATATATCCATCTCCATCGCTGAGCAAGGTTGTAGACAAGCTGAGAAGCCAGGGGTGCCGGAATGCGAATTTGGTGGGTGGAGAGCCCACCCCATGGCTTCAGCAATGGTTCGAAGCCTTCAAGCATGTTCAGACAAATGTCCCAGTTGTATGGAATAGCAACTCCTACTACAGTGAAGAAACGGCGAAGCTGTTAGCAGGGTTCAGTGATGTTTACCTCCTCGACTTCAAATACGGCCCA
>CAZAQQ010000166.1:0-3979 GCA_964487485.1 uncultured Candidatus Bathyarchaeia archaeon
ACCACTGAAACAAGCCTTAGATTGGGTTTCCAATTTTCCCCTAATATCGAAACGCAAACTGCCTTGGGGACATTAGCGACAATATTGGGATGCGATATTTCGGTCAGCCACAAGGCGGTGGGGGGTTTTAACGGATATTCGTTCAGCAATTCCAACCTAAAACGATGCCAATTCACATACTCAGTGAAAGGCCATATTTTTTCTTCAGCTAACTTCTTAACCTCACCCTTTTCGCATCTAATCATTCCCTCATATTTTGTAGGGGGATCATTAAGGGGGGTTACCATTGGAAATTGGTGGTTTACGTACGTTTTTTCTTTGTATAGAATTGATAGATTCACTTCCCCTATCCGCCAACAATGTTGTAAGGCATGAGGGCTAGCTGAGCGTTTTCGGGAATACCCGTTCTAGCAACAGTCGCGCTTTCCTCCAGAATTATTCCTCCGTACATCAGCGCTACTGTCGCCGGGTCTATCCCGAACGAAGTACAAACTTGATGTTTAATTTCTCCAATGGTGTGTTCAGGAATAACATCTATCTCAGCCAAGCCAGTTTGGGGACCAATTGGAGCCTGAATGAACAGTTTCATAGTTTCCAACCTACCTCCAAATACCCTTGAACTAGGGCTTATATTTTTCTATCTAACCTCAAGCGTCACGTTCGCCAAGTGTGTCCTTCCACCACCCACACCTAGGATAGTCAATGTATGTGCCCCCCTCGTAGTGAGCCAAGAGGTGCTTATTGACAGCGTTAGGATCATCGATCCACTCAAGGATATCTTGTTTTCTGGAACATGGAAAGGGGAAGCCGCGGTTCCAAGCGGTAAGCCCAAGACTTCCAAAAATATGTCAGTAGCGAACCCGTAGAGGGGGGTTAATGCAACCTCGAAGATCGCGGACTCTCCTCGAGCAACTACTTGGCGTAAGGGCGTTGAGGAAATGTTGAAATCCGGGATGAGCAGTATCAATTGGCACTGACGACCAAGCTGCCCGGCAACACCCGCTACCGTCAACGTGTAGTTTCCGGAAGCCGTCGCCGCAGTTGTTGAGACGATAAGTGTGGATTGTGTGGATCCGTTTATCGGAGGCGCGACCAACTCGGGAACTAACTTGCAGCTCGCGCCAACCGGAAGACCCTGAAGGCTTAACGTAACAGGTGAATTAAAGTTCCCCGAAGATTTAATTTCAATAATAGAGGTTTCAGACTTTCCAGCGTAGATTACTAGGCGCTGCGTCGAAGTCGATACATAGAAATCTGAAAAAGAAATTGTAAACGTTTGACTGTTGGAAACGCGGCCTAAGTTGTCTACGGCAGTTATGTGGTAACTGATGTCTCCAATTACTTCTTGCGAAGGTATTGTGGCTACGTAGAGGTTGCTGCCCGGAGAAAGAGGAAGTGATTGGGTTGACTTCCAATAAGGGACACTCCCAAGCTTATAGTGAAGAGTCACGCTTTTCACCCCAAGGATAGTGCCTGAGATTGTTGCGTTTAGCATGATTGAGCTACCTGCAAGACCTTGTGTAGGCGGCCTGTGTTCGATGGTTGGGGAGCTTCCAAGTAGGGCTGTTCCAAAAAAAATTCCAGCTAATAACAATCCTATTATGAACAAACCCATTCTTGCTGCGGAAGAGAAGGATTCGGGGCGATAACGAAAGCGCTTTCCTTGCGTAGCAGGAGGAGCCTGTGCCTCCATTGGATTGAAGAAGTAGATATATTCATGGCTTATAGGAACTACTAGGCCTGTTTGAGCGTTCAGAGTAAATATGCCGATGTTGTTTGAGGAAGGATCTACTACCAGAGCTACTATGTAGGGTGAGAACTGTTGCAGCTTATGTTGTGTTAATATGTCAACATCTGACATGAATATGCCGTAGCCGGGGTGGGTATGATACCACCCGACTATGTTTCCCCTAATCTTCTGATTCACTATGTCGTTAGCTATTCTCGCAATCGTTTCAGCTGGAAGGGTTGCTTCTGTTGCCCCCGATTCTATTTCGCCGGATACCGCATCTTCAATAATTAGGGTTTGACCTTCCATACTTCCAATTAGGAAGCCGACGACTCGCTGACTAGGTCTACTCTTGGCGTCCTCTATGACCTTGCGTAGAGCTTCGTTGGAGATACTTACGTAGAACACCCTGCTGCGTCCTGCCTTCAGGAATTAGCTAGGGAAAGAGGGTTAAAAACGCTACCTTCCCATTATCCCTAAGATTCCGCCTATCATGCCAAGCACGAAGCCGGCGACGAAGCCTCCTCCACCTAGCAAACTAATGGTCGCAGCTACGAAAACAACGATGCCTCCGAGAGTTCCGTATCCTATGATCATCAGCAATGCGCCTAAGAAAACGACCACCGCAGAGATCAACATGTAAAGCGCGAACGGCCACATCGATGGGAATATGTATGTAACCCATATGAAGAACGTGGTAATCCAAGTATAGAGGGCTGAGCTGATGGCAATCGCAACCCCAGCGATCAGAGAGACAACAAAAGCCCAAACAGCTCTAGGCGCCGGTGGAGGCATCATAATACCGGGTCCTGGAAAAGCGGGTCCCGGAACTCCTGGTGGAGGAGCTACTGGTGGAACAACCCCCGCATAGCATTGAGGACATAGAACTAGATCCATGTATGCCTTCGAGCAATCTCTGCATACAGAACGTCCACATCTGTTGCAAATGTGCACAGCGGGAAGGTTTGAGTGATAGAAACACATCCCGGGCGCTGGAACCCGGACAGGCGCTCCTGGAGGAACCATTGGCGTTACAACCTTCACTGACGGAACAGGCTTCATGGCGGGTACGCCGATCGGAGTAGGTGCTGGTACAAAAGTTGCTCCACAAGCTGAGCAGAAACTTGCATCATCCCTATTGTTAGCACCACATGTTGGACATCTCTTCACCAAAATTTCCCACTCCAAGACAGACTAAACGAATATTAGCTATTTGCAACCTGCATTCTTAAGCCTTTCTCAGATCGATGGCTAGGGCAACCGCTCAAAACGGGATTTGATCATTGTGGAATGACAGCCGATTATGTGAACAAGTTTATGCCCCAGCTTTCAAAGAGTTGGATGGATGACGAAATGGTGGTTAAGCCGAAGCATTGACATTTACCGCGATCTCGTTGATATTCGCATTCCTACTCGGCGAAACCAAGCACAGGAACAGCGCAGATTAAATCAATGGCACTTGGATAACTATCATGCAGTTTGTTAGGATACATACGCAAGTGGAGATGATTAAAGCATGTTGCAGAGAGGAGGTGGAAGGTTGAAAAAATGGTTAACGCCTTTCCTAGTATTGCAGCTAGCGCTATCCATGCTAGTACCTGTATATGCGGATACTGAAACCGTAGGAATACCTGTTGACAGCCCATGGTACGGGTTCAAGAAGCTTTTCGAAGCCATTGAACTTTTCTTCGCATCCGGGGATTACTCGAGAGCGGAGACTGCCATGAGACACGCTGAAACTAGGTTGGCTGAAGTGCAGGACTGCATAAGCCGAGGACAGGAAAAACACATTGAAGGATTAATGAAAGAGTATGCGGATCTGCTGAACATCAGCCTGTCCCACGCAGACAACACGAAAGACTTGGGATTGATCTGGAAAATCGGCAACGCCACGCTGAAGCATCAGGCAGTCTTGCAGAGGAATCTCGAAAAAGCGCCTGAACCCGCTAAGAAAGGACTGCAGAACGCAATAAACGCCTCGATCAAAGGCCATCAGCAAGCTCTAGAAAGCCACAAAAAAGCCAAGAAGAAGTGAGTGAGGGGAAATGGGTGAATTTACTCAATCAGCAATAAGGAGCTACGCAAAGCTGTTTGGCGTGACCTACAAGATGGCTAGATATTCAGCCTTAGCACACCACTCCTACTTCATGCTTATACAGTGCAGCGTAGAAAAACGCTAGGCATTCTGCTTAACTCAGCAGAAAACCTAAGCATGATCATTCCGTTGATCAGATCAACAAGAAGGGGACG
>CAZAQQ010000167.1:0-3945 GCA_964487485.1 uncultured Candidatus Bathyarchaeia archaeon
TATTGGGTTATGGTCTTGGCTAGGACACTGCTACTTGCAATGGTTCTAGATGCTACTTTCCGCCGGAATTGAAGTAGAAAACCACGCTGGCTCGGAGCTAATCATAGCGTCTTGAAGTATCCTTTGGCCTTCTTAGCATAGAGAATTTTGGCTGGCTACTTTAGCAAAGGAGAGATAAAAGCCTAAATACTGACAGGGCGCTGAAATACTCGACGACAATGATGTCTCAAAGTTAAGTTGAAAAGATGACCGAAAGGCATTTGGCTGAGTCGTCGGCCGCATAATATGACTTCCTGCTACAAGAACTATGTTTTAACGAAAAGGCCTCCCAACAGTTCTAGCGAACTCCTAGCTGAAGCCAACAAGGCTTAATGCCATACCAAGAACAGTTTCTTCATCCGAGTTTCAATGCGGTTGTGAAACGCTTCTTTTGAGAAAATCCAATTATACTTCCAGCTTTACGACTCGTTAAGGTGAAGGTGTCATAACCCGCAGCTACACAAAGCCATCTTGCTGCAAGAGCTCAAAAGCTTTTAAAACATGGGGTTTTCCATTTTCTCAGAGCATTCGAGCTTGAGCGTAAGTCATAAGTAGGTGGCGTCGAAACGCAACAAAAGCGTAGGGAATTCCTGCTCCCTCCCTATAATGTCCTCATGCTTTTCATAGCGTCTAGAGTCATGCTTTTTTTTGCAACGAATAAAGACATACCTGGAAACTTTGTCAGTTGGCTTAGCTTAATCGCACTTGAACAGAAGAACCATGGACTTGAATCGGTATGGAGCCCATATCCTGCGGCATATACTTGGCTGAATTTTTTTCTATTCAAAGCAGTTGATTTTAGCGTTGTTAACTTTTGGTTAATGTTCAAGGCGATTAATATTGTCTCAAGCTTTGTGATACTTCTTCTCGTCTACAATCTTGCACGAATGTATGGAAACGGCTCTCAAGGGACATGGGCCGCTATCACATACACCCTTCTCCCCTCAGATCTCTTCTGGTCTGTGATTGACATGCACGTATATGACCCGTTTGCTTCGGCGCTTCTGCTCCTTTCCATATACTTAATGGTCAGGGAGAATGTGATAAGCAGCGCCTTTGTTGGAGCAGTGGCCACTTCTATCAAAGTTTACCCTGGCATCATCTTGTTAGCAGCTCTGAAGCTATGGCGAGGGAGACGGCGATTCGGGTTTGTTGCTTTGTTCTTGTTTCTCCTGTTAGCAATCAATCTTCCGTTATTTCTTTCAGGCCCAAAAATGTTTATGTCGACTTTTTTCTGGCACTCGGGTCGACCCCCTTGGAGTACTCTTTATGCGTTGGTTGAATATTTGCGATCCGAACCCTACGTCCCAACTATACCCGCGTATATTGAAGAAGAAATTGGGGGAGAGTCTCCACTAGGGTACTACTTTGTCGGTATCACACCGGGTTGGAGGCCTCCTAACCCAAGCATTTTCCATATCCCTGTGGAACCACAGCCAATTCAATGGTACAATGCGGTGTCTATGCTTTTGACGGCAACGATCATCCTAGCCATAAGCCTGCGCTGGAGAGGTTTTGGTTCTATTCAAAGAGACTTGAGCGCGTATGCTTTGGCTATGCTCACCGCGTACTTTCTTTGGAACTATGGCTGGTCGCCTCAGTGGATACTCTACCTTTCGCCTTTGTTGTTAATCGCGCTACCGTCACTGAAAGGATTGTCAGTTCTACTTATCCTTGAAACCGTCGAGGGCATAGCGTATCCAGGAATGACTCTACTGAAGTCGCTAACTAATTACTGGATCGAAATATATTGGGTTATGGTCTTGGCTAGGACACTGCTACTTGCAATGGTTCTAGATGCTATTGAGAGAGGGGGCTCAACATGATAGAGTATTTATGTACCCTATACGTAGACAAACCCTACAGAATATCACCGTTGGTTGAGGATGAAATTTGTTGAAAGGAAATATTCCTCTCTCAAAGCATAGGTTTTTGCTTCTTACGATGGTGCTTTGGTTTTCAGTCTTAGCATTAACCTACAATCATAACGGGTATAGCCCCGGCGCAAGAATAGCCCAAGCCCAAGTGACGGAGTATTACCCGTACCCATATCCTTTCCCTGTCTACATAGTGGTCACAACTACAGAGATTAGGACTCAATTCCAGATGGCGTACGTTACGTTGACAGCAGTTTCCGTTCAAAGCGTAACTAGCACTGTGACTACGATTAGTTACGCTCAATATGGTCAAGAAACCTACTCCTTACTGTTGGCTGCCTTGGTCGCGGCTGTTTGTGTAGCTACCTTCTTTGGAATACGCTTATGGAGAAAACCAATCGTAGCCGAATCGGCAGCGAAGAAGTTTTGCGTAGGGTGTGGGGCACAGCTGCTGCCCGGGAAGCGCTATTGTGGACAATGCGGAAAGGCAGTGGCTGGTTGAAGACTGGTACAAGATGCTGCACGCTATGTGTCAAAGGCGCTTGATGAGCATTAGAGAAATGCCTGTAGTAGTCTTGAGCTAAGTTGTTGGGCTGAGGAATCCGACGCGTAAGGCTGGTTGCGAAATACTACTTAACTTCGAGTGTGCCGTATCTTCCTACGTTTAGTTGGTTTTCCCCTCTGAATGTTGTTATATAACCGTTCCTTATCTGAACAACGTTGTTAACGGAAACCTTGTCGATGTTTTCATTCCAAAGAGACAGTTTGATTGTTCCAGATTCATCTGAAAGCACGGCGGTAGCTACTCGATTAGCTTCACCGAAGCGTGTAGTGACTTCCCTAGGCTCTGATATTTCTGTGATTTTCCCCTCTATGTCAACTCTTCTCATTCCAGGCCTCAATTCAACTATTTTCATTCCTATTACACGCCCCCACTAAGAAACAACACTTGCAGTTGCGAAGTTTCCGCCGATACTTGTTATCCTCACTTTCACTCGATCGCCAGCCTTTGTACCCGGAACGAAAATTATGAAGTTCTGCACTTTAGCTATTCCGTCGCCTTTTCGACCCACCGCTTCAACAGTAACATCGTATTCTTCGCCTTCCTTCACTGGGACAGGGCCCCGAAATCTTCCTCTTGAAAATCTTCGAGGTCTTCCTTCTGATTCTTCTGACAAGTCAAATCACCCCTCATCAACTATTGAGCTAGGAAGTTGGAGATGAAAACAAAAAGGAGACCACATAGAAATAGCGGGAGATCTACTTCACGTGTAGACTTGCCTTTTCACTCCATCCTAACTTTCCTAACTCTCGGTTTCTAAGGGCAGCATAACAAGTATTAAAGGCTTATTGGCCGCGAAACATTTCAGCGTCAAGGCTTCCCAGTCCGGACACACCGGTTGCTAGAAAACATCGCTTTTCTTTTGATGTCTCCCAATTTTCCTTGCGAATTCTTCGACAGCTTGCATTGAATTGCGCAGCAGTTTCTGCACATCTTCATCCTTCGCATTTTGAACATGTGTTCCAGCCACCACGACGATCGGTTGCCTAAGCTCTTTAGCTAATCTCTCAGCTGCAGGTCTAGCTATTTCGTCATCCTTGTGGCCGACTAAATTGAAAACCGAAACGGTAGCGCTGATTTTGGACGGGTCTTCCAAGCTGGGCCTAGGAACGGCGACAGCTATTGATCCCACATGGGGTTTTTCCCCTCCAACAATAGTTACTGTTAGCCCATCCATTGTGTAGGTAGCCGACAGGTTGACTCTATGTTTCCCATTGCCAACAGAAAGATCTACGTGTCGCGTTTCCATAGTCATCATGCTACTTTTATGCAATTCCAAGTATTGAATAATGCTCATTTATGATGGAGAACAAACAATCAGGTACTGAACGTAGGAAGCCTTTACCCCATGCACTATCCTAAGACCGCCCTAGGCGTTTGCACGATTGCGCACTTCATGAATGATGGAATGACTGTTGTTCTCTCAATCATACTTCCCTTCCTCATCTCGAAATATGGGCTTTCCTA
>CAZAQQ010000168.1:0-3915 GCA_964487485.1 uncultured Candidatus Bathyarchaeia archaeon
CTTTTCTTCAGAAGCATGGCACCGTCTTTTTTGGTTGGTTGGGTTAAATTTTAATTCCAAACCCAAACCTCACTGATGGCGAAGCGCGCGCAAAGAGGGAGAGTTAGCTAAGCGAATGCTACTCGACCTTCTTGGCATACACTTTGAAGACTACTCTGCCTAATCCTGCATGTTCTAATCCTGGGTCATAACACTGTGAATGCCTTACCCAGGCTTCATTTGGGTCTCGTCCGTCAACTACGCGATCCCACATTATGTGCATGCGTTCCAGTAAAGGGGCAATTGCCCCCATGCATAAGGGGCAAGTGGATTCCTCTGGAATCAAGTTAGTTCCGGAGAACACAAGTTTGTCTCCCACTTTACAGCCAGCGAAACAATACTTAGCGTCCGTGACCTCAGCAATCATCTTCCAATTAAGTGCTTCAGGAACCTTGGAAAGCAGTTTCTGCATCCCAGGAGAGAGTCTATCCAAATCCTCGTCAGTAATGCCAATTGCCTCTTTCAACAAAAAACGGATCGACTCGTCCAACATCGTCTTCTCACCTCCTATAAGCTCTATCACCTATTATATCATTTCAAGTTGTACTAAAGATTTAAGGAAAAAAGTTCTTTCTGAAGTCAGATTAGAGGCCATTGATTTGAATGTTTACCGTTTCTTGATATTAGGAATGAAATAGACTATAACTGCTATTACTGTAATGCCAATGGATATCCACCATATCAGTCCTGACCTCAAATCCCTATTTAGAAGGAGCAACACTACAATGCGCCCGCGCATGTTCTAGACAATAACCATATAAGAGGCAAAAGCAATACACGGAAGTTTTCAAGAGCGGTTAAGAGGAGTTTTCCGTGAGGCCAGAGAATGCCGAAGCTACCGGTTATGAGAGAAGCGAAGCGATGGGGAGAGAGAGGATTTCTAGATTGCTGCTCCGTTTCTCAGTACCAGCAATAATTGCTGCGGAGGCATATGCTGGTTATAACTTGTTCGACGCTATTTGGTGTGGTCGTCTTGGTGCTGAAGCGCTCGCCGCCTTGTCTGTTGCTAGTCCGCTAATGGCGATATACAGGGCCATTGGTTTGGGAATTGGGGTTGGAGCTGCGTCTTTAATCGCCAGGAATCTCGGGGCTGGAAAGAAGGAGGAAACGAACAGAGTTGCCGGTTGCAGTATCTCCTTCTTCTTTATTGTAAGTGGCTTGGTGACCACTATCTGTTTAATGAATCTGAGGACTTTGCTGCGACTATTTGGCGCTGATGACTCGGTTTTGCCTTTTGCTGAGGGCTACATGTTTGTTGAAACATGCTCCATTGCTGTGGACTTCTTTTTGGTCGTTCTCGTGGAGCTTGTCAGGGCACAGGGAAGCCCGACGGTCGCCAGCGGCGGAACGATCATCGCAAGCGTAGTGGATCTTATCTGGAGTCCAATCCTAGTATTTGGCATTGGGCCGTTTCCAGCCCTCGGTATAGCTGGAGCTGCGCTTGGAACAACAATAGGCCGGGCTATAGGAGTATCAGTTCTCCTTGTCTATTTAGGCTTAGGCAAGTCAATATATCGATTCAAACCTAGTCATTTCCTGCCAAATCTTAGGACGGTGACCGATATCTACCGCGTAGGGATATCTAGCACGGTGCGGTCGAGCGTCATCTCTATATCTCAACTATTAGCCACTAGAGCCGCGGCATCTTTTGGAGTTATTCCCTTGGCTGTCCTAGGTGTTCTTTTTAAGGTGAATATGATAGTCTTTATGTTCTGCATAGGTCTTAGTCAAGGGATGCTACCCCTGGTTGGATACAACTTCGGTGCTCAAAAGAAAGGGCGCGTCGGTGAACTTGTCGTTAAGGCTGGGCTGATTAGTATTATGTGGGGAGCGCTGTGGTGGATAGTGGTTACGTTGTTTTCAACTCAAGTTATGTCACTGTTTAACACGGACCCCAATTTCTTGGCCGTAGGACCGCCAGCCCTCCACATGTTTGCTTTGGGCTTCTCCACTATGGGTCTCCAATTAAACCTAAGCGCCTTTTTCCAAGGAATCGGCAAGGCTTTTCCATCTCTAGTGGTGGCGGCTTCTCGTGACCTCATCTTTTTGATACCATGCCTCTTGATCATGCCCAGCACGTTTGGTTTAACTGGGTTATGGGCAGCCTATCCTGTCGCCTATGCCTTGTCCGTTGTGCTCAGTTTGACTTGGACGGGTGTTGCGTTTCGCAGTCTGAAAATACCGCTTAGCCTTCGTTCGACCTCATAGCTAGATTCCAATTTTCCTTCTTTCTTGTTGTTCATGGAAAATGAGAACTTTGACTTGAAACTCTAAGTCTATGCGCGCGCATGAGTGTTGAAAAATTCTTTTTTGGCTTTTTTCTTTGGGATACGGCTTTTCTTGGCTTAGCCAAGCTTTTTGGGGTGAGGATGTCAAGGGATAGTTGAAATAAGCCAGAATGGAGGTGATAAACCGTTTTGGACGGATTTCGCCGGCTACCCACTGACACCCTCAAATTATTGTTCTCCAATATTGATATAAGCTTGACTGTGAGCCGCATTGAAGCTTTGTACGCTAATTCTGGGCGTGGTAGGCCTCGTTATCCTGTGCGTTCCATGCTTCTAACTTTGATGTTCATGCGTTTCGAGGCTATACCTTCTGTTAGGAAGCTTTGTAGGAGGCTTGAGAGGAGGCAGTACGCCCGCGAAATCTGCGAGTTCCATGGACGTAGCACTCCTAACCATACAACCTTCAGCAAGTTCATTACCAGAGCCAAGCCAGAAACCATTGAAGGCATGTTTGTAGAGTTTAGGGATCAAGCGTTCAGCCTAGGCATTGTCGACTCGGCAATAGTCGTTAAGGTGAGCGTTGACAGCACTTTCATGAAGGCCTATTCTAGGCGTGGAAGGAAGGGTGGAATAAGTGATCGTGGAGCCAGAGTTGGGAAGACCGAGCGTAGAAGCTATGGGCTTGGATGGAGAGCCCACACAGTCGCGTCCATGTCAGCCTATCCCATAACATACATCGTCAAAGCTGCAAACGTCAACGACAAGGAACTGGTTAAGCCTCTACTGAAGAAGGCTTCAAGCCTGCTTAGGCAATATGGGAAAAACATAAGCCACACCATATCGGACAGCCAATACTACTCAGCAGAAGTCTTCAAGACAATAAGGAGATATGAGGCTGAACCAGTCATACCCCATCCGTCAAAGGTGAAGGAGCCACTGATTAACCTGTACGTGACAAAACGCTTCAAGGTCAAAGGTGACAAGAGGCTTGTTGAGTTCTACAAGCTTAAGATGACGGTTGAGAGAGCTTTCAAGGCTGCTAAGCATGAGCTCATGATGGAAAACCCGAAATGGAGAGGAATAGCAAAAGTCAGAATGCACGCAGCCATATGCTACTCTTGCATCTATGCCGTAGCCATAACAGCCCACAAAATAGGAAGGCCAGACCTAGCCAACAGCATAGCAACATTCACATACTAGGCCCAAAAACCGCCCCATTCATAAAAACAAGCCCAAAACAAATTTTTCAACACTCATGCGCGCGCAAAACGTTTCTGCTCTGGCAAGGTAAAATCTTAAATAGCTTAAATCAGCAAAATGTAATGCGGCATTTACAAAAAAAGGTGAAAAATGAAAATGGAAAGAGTTGAACTTACGATAGCTGCTTTGGTTCTGATCGGCATAGTAGTTTCAAGCGGCACGATGTATTACACAACCGTCGTGATGAGTAACATATCTACCGTATCAGGCGATATGTCCACACTAACAGAAAGTGTGTTGAACCTAACATCAACAGTAAGAGACTTGGCAACTATAACAGGGACCCTCGCT
Organism: uncultured Candidatus Bathyarchaeia archaeon; assembly: GCA_964487485.1. Lineage (GTDB taxonomy): Archaea > Thermoproteota > Bathyarchaeia > 40CM-2-53-6 > CAZAQQ01 > CAZAQQ01. Next base: position 3,819 of record CAZAQQ010000168.1, read on the forward strand.
GAATCTATGGGAGAGTTTACTGAAACGTTAGCAGACCTGGAAGCGAGACTGGCAGCAATAGAAGCGAGTCTAGCAGCAAAGGCGAAGGAAACATTGA
>CAZAQQ010000169.1:0-3907 GCA_964487485.1 uncultured Candidatus Bathyarchaeia archaeon
GCCACCCATGCAAGACTCAAGTTGCTCGTAATCCAGTATGTCCCCTTTCACAACTCCTAGCTTCGGGTTATTGCCGTGCTGTCGTATATTCTTGTGCTTATTCATGTAGTAGGGATCGAAATTGTCGTAGACCACAACATTGTTTCGCAATTCCAGCAGCTTGTCAACGATGTGGGAGCCGATAAACCCAGCGCCTCCAGTAACCAAGACATACCTGCCTTCAACCTTCATTTTCCCTTCCCTCTACGGTGACCTGACGAAGCCCCACTAGACGCTTTCAGTGCTTTATAACTCAGCTCAGATTCAAAAAGCCTTGTGCCTGAAGTCAAACCTGGCTAGCTGTATTTTTTATATTGCGCTCTTTCTAAACTCACATCTGCGGAAAAGTCGTGGACTACGGCGGCGGAGTCGGCGACAAGTCAATCATGTCCAGAGAACATGGCTTTGACGCATATTACTGCGACGTATATGGCCCAACTTTCAAGTTTGCAAACTGGAGATTCGAGCGGAGGAATTTGAACATAAAGATGACTAGGATATTTGACGACGCGCCCCTCAAGGTTCTCAGGTTCGACATAATAACATGCTTCGAGGTTTTGAAGCATTTGCCCAACCTCTAGAAGTGTTGAATCACTTAGCGGATTCTCTGACCCAAATAGGACTACTAATGTTAACTTACAACTGGGGCGGGAGAGACACAAACCCTCGGCACGTTGCCCCTTTAGATGAGAAAAGAAAAGCGCGTTTATTCTCGCTATGTAACTGATTCAGACTTATCGCGAATGGTTTCCCTTTGGTAGACAAGAAAGGAGCAAAATTTTGAGAACCTTTTCTTTGGAACTTATGGTGGAAATTCCACTCACCGAATACTCAGCAGCATGTTCCTCATCTTAGACACATTCGTCAGCACCTGTACCGTCGCCGCTTTTCCTGCAAACCAAACTTATCTCTGTGAATAAATCTCCAGGCAGGAAAGGTTTGCTTTTCCAGATGTAGAGTCGGTAGGGTTCTGAGGTCTTCCAATGTCTTACGGGAATCAAGGGAAGATAGTAATACTCTTTATAGACAGCTTCAAAGCCAAATTTTCCAAGCAGTTCGAGAAGGCTTCGAGTAGTGTATTCCTGTGCATGCCCATCTCCAACTATCGGACGACGTCTCAGAAGAAGTTGAAGCCTGTTTTCCGCGCGTCGGGAGGAAGTGGTGCCAAGAAATAGGAGGCCATTGCCTTTCAAAACACGGTGAATTTCCCTTAAATGCATCTCGTCATTCGGGCAGTGTTCTATAACTTCGAGGGATGATATGAAGTCGAAAGTTTCATTTGCAAATGGCAAAGCCTCTCCGTCTCCTACTACAAAAGGAATATCGATTTTCTGGTAGACGACTAGATCCAGCCCAACTCTTCTAAGGCAACTCTTCGAAAGGTAGAAAATTCTCCCGTCGCAAGTGCCAATGTCCAGCCAGTTTCCGGATCTACCTCCGACGAACTTGTCTATAAGCGAAGCTTGGTTAACAAGCCTTCTTTCTCTTAATCCTCCTCTGTAGGCTTTGTACTTGTTCCTTAGTAAGTGGCGTTGCTTTCTTTCCAAGTGCGAGGAACCTGCGCAGATCCACGCAATAAGTCAGAAAACGACGATAAAAGATTAGTGAACTAGTCTCTTGTCAAAATCAATCTTCCGAGCCGGGACAATAGTGACCCCGAAAGCTAAGAGCACGCAACGCTAAGTATTCTATCCACTTCTTTCCTATATCAGCTTCTTCGAGGAGCTTAGAAGGAGAAAGCCAGAGGGCAAGGGTTCGAAGCCACCGTTCAGGCCCATTACTTTTTTCCCGCAAAAAAATATCTATGTCTACGCTGGCCTTGAATATTCAAGGTCTATCGCAAGATGTGATGTGGACAATGTCTTTATGGTATCAATATTGGGATGCTACCCTGCCTCGAATACTACCAAGATCCCGAATATTGGATGTGGCAATGGGGTACGGAAAATATGGATTAATGATGCGCTATGAACGCAATCCAGCTCTCTTGATCGGTCTAGACCTAAACAGGAAGCTTGTCCGAGATGTGCACAGAATGGGTTTCTATGATGGTCTTATCCTTGCCGACGCGGCATTCTTGCCGTTTAGAAGGGAGGTCTTTGACACCGTTGTTTGCATTCATGCAATAGAGCATATGACCAAGGATCGTGGAATGAAGTTGTTGCGCGATCTGGATAGGATGAATGCAAAGAAAACAATCGTCATCACGCCGAATGGCTTTCGGCGGTGGGAAACACACCCTGTGATCCCCGCTCAGCCATACGACCCGCATCTTAGTGGGTGGGTCCCCGACGAATTCATTAGGTTCGACTATAAAGTGCATGGAATAGGAGCTGACGACAGGTTCATTCCTCAAATACCGAAGCTCTATGTTTTGCTAAGATGGTTCTTTTCAGCAATCTCTTGGTTTATTCCCTCAGTTGCCCACGAGCTTTTTTGTGAGAAAGAGGGGCATCATCTGTAATAGGACGAGAGATCTAGGCGTTCCGAGAAGAAAAATTGCCTTGCAACACTTCAACCTCATAACCTTCTAACAATGAATAACCATCAAAAGATGAAAAAACTTAATCCTCTCGTCATTTTCAAGAATGTTCTTTACCCTGACCAAGTCACCCAACCGAGCGCACCAATTTCTACTTTGCCGCCTGATGCTAAGGCCTTGGAAAGGTCTTGTCAAAACAACGAGACGAAATGCGCATAATTGATGTTCAATATTCATTGGGACAACTTCTTGTGGCATCCTCGTGGAGAATTCGCTTATGCTAGGCATAAGCTTAAACAAGGGGGTGGTGCTACTCCCGCATATTAGGAGAAGGGTTTCGGGAATGCGCTTTTCAACTCTCGTGTATAGGTGTTGGTATTACTTTAGGCTGGGTTACGCTACATACTTAACTTTCTTGTTAGGCTTCGTTTCTACCCTAGTGACTGTCTATTATCTGGCCATCAAAAATTGGCCCTATGTCCTATCTCTCTTCCCCCAGTTCGCGCCCTTCGCGATTATTGCCATCGTAGTTGGAGTACCACTGTCTATTCTTATCGGGTGGGTTCACATGAAAAGGAGCAGTGTTTGGAAGGCTGAGATGGACATAGGAGTGGAAGCAAACCCCTATTATTATAAGTTGCCACCAGGGTACTATCAAGAAGCTTGGACGCCAGCGTATTTAGAGATACTTCGAGGGATGATGGTACTCCTCGAGAAAGAAAAGTTACTGAAGCCTGAGGATAGGACTAGGCTGAGCGAACTTCAAAAGAAGCTTGAGAAACTCATATCCGGCGGATACGTAGGTACCCCTAGAAGAAAAATTGATTTTTAGACGTTTTCTCCCACAATAGCGTTTAGCGTTGCACGTAGCCATAGTCTGGGGTGAAATGATCTTCAATAGCTCTTTTTCCTCGACCTACTACGAAGCAGAACTCTTTCAGCCCAAACCGACATAGCTGCTCGTATACAACCTGCAGAACAGGCCTTAAGTAAGTGCGACCATCTGCGCTTTTTATGAATATGGGCAGCATTTCCTTGGGCTGCTCCTTCGTAGCAGGAAGAAGCCTCGTCCAAGCCTGCTGCCGGGATGACAGCTCTCCTTATCATGAATGCTCTACCACGATTTCACTTCAGTAGCTAGGCGATATTAACCGCTGCGAAAAACAGTTGAACAACTGCGATTATAGACAGACCAATGGCTCGGTTCCGCAAAGAAAGATCGCCGGTTTTCATTTAGGTGGGTTGTTTTGGCCGGTGTCCGAGAGACTTCGTGATAAGTTCGTTAACCAAGAAATACTGTCTGTACCGCTTAATTCCAGAAGGCCTATATGGAACAAAAGTTCCATATCTACCTCATGACTATTCTCAAGGTTCAGCTGCCTGAAA
>CAZAQQ010000170.1:0-3873 GCA_964487485.1 uncultured Candidatus Bathyarchaeia archaeon
GTATGGTGAGAGTGGGAGAACACAACTCCCTGATTCAGCGAAGATGCGTATGGGCGCACGTATGCGCTTGTAATTAACGATTGCCAGAGTGACCCTAGGCTAGCCTAGCAGACTCTTCCTTAACCCCTTCTTTCGTGATGAGAAGTAGGTCTACTCCATCTCCGCTGCCGATATCTCTTGCCAAAGCTGCTTTAACCGCTTTGATTACCATGTCCTTCGCTTGATTAACCGTTACGCCATCCTTGTATTCCGCCTCAAGCACACCTACAGCAATTTCTGCTCCAGTACCTACAGAAGCATATTTGTCCTGTATAACTGAGCCCAGCGGATCGAGAACGAAGAGACTTGGGCCTTCTTCATCAACACCGCCAACAATTGTCTGAGTAATATATGGGAAAAGCCTTCTCTGGAAAAGTAGGTTACCCATAACCTTCGCAGCCGTTCTTACGGCTGGAGCTCTCCCCCTTTCATAGTAGTAGAGACTTGTGTAGGCAGCAACTTCCCTTACCAGTATTTGCATATCGGCAACAAGTCCAGCGCAAGCAGCACCTATCGTATCAGTTACTTTGAAGACTTTTTTTCCACTTCTGCTCATAACGAAATACCCATAGGAGACTCGTCTCTCCGAAGCCAATACCACACCATCCTTACAAACAACACCAATAGTCGTAGCACCAGGCATGAAAGGAACTTCATGACTCAATAAGCTTCACCACAGCAGCCGATGCATCATGGAAGTTAATAACATCATTCTTTTAAATCTGATGCCTATCACTGAAAATTCTTGGAGAAAGACTTTTGCACCCAATGAAGAACATTCTCAACAAATTGTTTTGGAACAAGAAAGAAAACCCCAGCGACTACACCATCACATTTGTCCACAGAGGTGCACCCGGAGATCGTGTAACAATTTCAGCTACCCAAATAAAAAAGGTGGGAAAATCATGGTTCGTAATTCAAAGAGCAGATGAAGAATCTATTATACCATTCCATCGCGTTCTGGCTGTAAAGAAGGCTAGCACTGGCGACGTATTGTGGGAAAAGAGAAAGGCTAAGGAAAGGTTCTAGATCCACCTATTGGTAAGGCCTACTCCTTGGCACATTATTGTTGAAGGCGAACCCATTTCTCCTTTGATTTCGATTTTGGCACCGACTATTCTCTGACTCACCTCGACGCAAGTCAACGTGTGAAGGGTGAGTTCGCTAACCCGAAGAATCGACTCGCCACCAGCCAAACTGGCCCAAACGATGAGTTGATCTCCTAGATGCTTATCAACTGGGGCTCCGCTTCTTAACTGCTTCAAGAGATCCAATGCCGTCTCTTTTCCAACTCTCTCAGCTGGCTTACCAACCTCCCCTAGACCGTCCGCTCCCATCACTGCTCCTGAGGAGAGTTCAGCGAATAGAATAATTCCGCAACCAGGATTGACAGCGCACCGCCTGTCCCCCGGCCCCAAGCATTCCAACTCGATTTCCACATTTTGGTAGCTGGCCTCGCGCAGCGTCTGCTCCGCAGTTTTCGCCATCCTAGTAACAATGTGGGGGGGCAGTCTAGAGCTGTAGGATAAGCCGTGAATTTTGGTAACATGGCCAAAATCAGTCAGCTTCAAAGGACTTAAGGTCTTCACGGGCTCTGTCGAAGCCCTAACTATTCCTTGGCCTCTTGGGTAGAATCCTCTCCTAATAAGCTCAATTGAGGCTTTCAAACCCATTCTAGAAAGAGTCTTGAGAAGTACATTCTGCAAAAAGTCAATTGCTGGAGCTTGAGGATTATTTGTGCCCCCTTTCACTTCAACGAGCACCTTCCCCGGAGCAAAAGCCATCGCTGGCATCAACGCCTGTAACACAAGACTTGTAGAGCCGGCTGTTCCCACATCAACTTGAAAGTTCCCCGCTTTCGGAGGGCCTGGTGCAATCTCAACCTCTTTTGATCCAATCTGCAAACCCGCAGTTCTAGCGCCAGTAAGCTTCGCCACAGCCTGAACAGCGTTCAAATGCTGAGCTCTTAAGCCCGGGTTAGACCGCTTAGCTCTAACATTAGTTACCCTTATGGCCTTGCCTGTCACTGCGGAAAAAGCTGCGGAAACACGGAGAATCTGCCCCCCACCCTCTAGAAGATCGCCGGGAACGACTATCATACCTGCAAACCCTCAATGCTTCCGATCCGCAAATCTGTCTTTCTGCCACTTCCTCTTAGCATTCTTCCACATACAGCTCCTCATCGGATCCTGCTAACCTACTCTTGGCGAAGCAAAGAAACAAGAAGGTGCCGCTGATAAAGATTTGTAAGCAATGGGCGAGGAAAAGCCTTGGAAGTTTAGCAAAAGCATTTATCGACAGCAAGAATAATGGCAAGGAAATACTGGAATCTTCCTATCTCTTATGAAAGTTCATTAATTCTTGTATTTCAAAGCAATCCTAAATCACGCTGGTCCAAAACATGATGAAAGCATTGTTGGAATCTGTTGAAAAACTGAAGCAGAGTGAAGTGAGAAAATTGGTGGATGCTCGTCTAAGAGAATTTGAGGGAATAGGCAATAAGCCAAGTACGGAAATTTTTAAGGAGCTTTGCTTCTGCATCCTGACTGCAAATTTCAATGCTGAAAAAAGCATGAAAATTCAGAAGGATATCGGAGATGGATTTCTAGTTCTATCCGAATCTCAGTTGTCCAGAGAGTTAAGTAACCTAGGTCACCGCTATCCTAGCGCAAGAGCGAAATATATTGTGGAGGCAAGAAGATACAAAGATACAATAAAAGAAATTATTAGATCTTTCAAGGACGAAAACCCATTGAGAGAGTGGTTAGTTGAAAACGTGAACGGGATTGGATATAAAGAAGCAAGCCATTTCCTTAGAAACATAGGCTACAAGAACTATGCGATCATAGACTTTCATATAATTGACATCTTAACAAGGTACAAATTGATTGAAAAATTGCGCTCGCCTACAAAAGGAAAGTACCTAGAAATTGAAAAATTGTTGAAAGAGATTGCGAGAAAACTGGATCTAAGTTTGGCAGAGTTAGATCTGTATTTATGGTTCATTGAAACTGGAAAAATATTAAAGTAGGTTATTTCTTGGCACCATCTAATGCTAAATGCTGCAATTTGAAGTACAACCAAACACTTGCCTAAAAGAGGTGTGAACTAAGTTTTGATTACCATCTTCAAGAGGAACATAGACAACGTCTGGTATTCAGTTGCTGTCGATGAGCAGGGGCGAATCGTGGCAAGCACCTTTTCCCTCAAAAATCTCCGGGAAGCTCTCAATAGAATCTACGAAAAGATCCCTTTTGGCGCTGACAAGACCGTTGCTGAAGGTCAAGATGGATTAGGACTAATCGAAGCTATGAAAGATCTGTTCCTAGGGAAAGATGTCGTTCGTGAACTACCAATAAGTTTTGATTTCTGTTCTAATTTTAGACGTAAGGTCTACATGTCGGTGATGGCTATTCCAAAGGGCTACATTTCAACTTACGGAGCCATAGCCAAAAGTGTTGGATCAAAAAGTTTCTCACGAGCTGTCGGTAACGCCATGGCATCTAACCCATTTCCTCTCTTCATTCCATGCCACAGAGTTGTGTCCTCCAGTCTACACTTAGGTGGGTATGGATTAGGCACTGAAACGAAACGCATGATATTGTTAAGGGAAGGAGTTAAGTTCGAGGGCGTGAAAGTTTCACCAAAAAGCCTTTGGGAACCAAATTGAAACCTTTGGGCCTGTGAGGTAGGTGGAGCCATTCTCGGCATGAAAGAGTAGATTTTAAGTCATGAAAACTGGGAAATCTCTGCATTGGTGAGTTGGATCGAGAATGAAGCATGGTAACTGCGGGATATACATAGGCCGTTTTCAGCCCTTTCACCTAGGACACC
>CAZAQQ010000171.1:0-3848 GCA_964487485.1 uncultured Candidatus Bathyarchaeia archaeon
TGAAAAGGCGGTGATCAACGCGAGAGAGCTGACCCAGTCAATGCGTCCTCTAAGGATAAGAATAAGCAATATGCCTCCGAAGCCCAGCATAACCCATCCGTCACGCTTGGCGGAGCGACGGTCGACGCGAAGTGGCCTTGTAATAGCGGAGAGGCCGAGAATCAACCCTATGTTTGCGATGCAAGAGCCTATAATGTTGCCCAGTACTATGCCAGGAGATTTTTGGACAGAAGCTATTAGCGAAACGGAGAGCTCAGGCGAAGTTGTCGCGAAGCTTACAACAGTCAGCCCTATGAGCGCCCTAGAAACGCCTAGGCTTAAGGCTAGGTTCTCAGCCCCCTCAGCGAAGAGATCGCCCCCTTTGGCTACAACCACAAGTGAAATCACGAAGACTAGAAGGGTGAGCAACAGTGGCAACACGGACATACTACCCCTTACGAGGAACCTGAGCTAGCATGCGTCTCATGATACCAGTCGGCAATGTTGGACATAGTTACGAAAGTGGCGTTTAGCCCACTCACTTCTCTGAGCAGATTTACCACTTGAGCGACTGATTTCTCTCCACAATTAAACCATACGTGAAACGGGATAGATGGAATATACGGTAATTGAGCGAGCTCCCATGGATGCACATGGAGAACCACTGGCTGCCCTCGTCTCCATATTGAATTGAAGCCGAAGAGACATAGTCGTTGGCCAAAGTTCTTGCGAAACCACCACCATCCCACTGGAATTCTCAATAGAGGCGTCACGGAAATCGGAATTTCAAGAAGAGGCTTCGATTTTTTCCGCTGGCCTTCTACATCCCAAGTGAAAAGAGTTGGTTTTCCTCTAATTCGATTGTACTTGGGAGGCAGATGAACTGGGAGAAGTGAGCTGTCATAAACAAAACTCAGTTTTTCAAGTGCCCTAATCGTATCTTCTCTAATTCTGAGAAAAGGCTCCCTGAATCCAACCGGAGTCTTCCCCGTCGTCTTTTCAATGATTTCGTTCGTTTTCCTCAGGTTCGTGAGCTTCTCTGCGCAGGTTTGGCTAACTGGCAGAAAATGCTTAATTCCGTGACTTGCTACCTCATGTCCAAGTTCGACAACTTCCCTCAATAACTCAGGGCTTTTTTGGGTGAAGAAGCCTGTAGCGAAGAAAGTTGCTTTTATCCTCGCTTTTTCTAGGATTTCCAGTAACCGAATGACTCCTCCCTTGGATATTTCTATGGATGATTTTCCAGGTAGAGGTTCAAGGCCAAATTCTTCTGGGACACTATATTCCTCTAGGTCGACGGTGAACGCCACTTTCCTATTTTCTGTCCCAACCATAGCCTTATCATCCTATTCAAGAAGCCCAGAGAAACTTTTATCGTCCTGACCTTCGATTTTCCATATCTACGCTTCCTTATGGTTATTGGCACCTCAGAAACGCGGCATCCAGCCGCCTTGGCTTTCACAAGCAACTCCAAGTCGAAGTCAAAACCATCTGCATTCAACTCAAGCTTTTCATAAGCTAACTTCCTTATTGCTTTGAAACCCTCGTTTGGAGTTGCAAGGTTGAACTGAAATAGATGATTGAACATCCAGCTACTACATTTCGACAAGATGCTCCGGTAAAGAGGATAGGAGCCGCTTTCCCTAGCACCGACAACTATGTCTGCCTAACTTGCATCAAGCCCTCGATCTTGGAATCGCGATAGGGTCGTCTGCGAAAACGGCGAGTCTTCTAAATGTCGATGATAGGATGATGTATCGAATTGGAGCCGCAGCGAGATGGCTGAACCTAATGCCAGAGGCAACCGTTATCGTGGGAATTCCAATGTCCGCAAAAGGCAAGAACATCTACTTCGACAGGCAAATATAAAATCAAGACTCGTTGCATTCAACTTCAATCGAAGCTCCATGAGTTGAACATCGGGTTATGAAGTCAAGGCAATACTTCGACAAGGTGGCTCCTAAATATCGAAACATGACCTCATCAGGCATTATCGGGAAAGTCAGAGAAAGGGAGATGAAAAGCGTAATGAGAATGCTCTCGCCGAAACCGTGCGAAAGCATATTGGACGCCGGATGCGGCTCGGGCTTCTATTCACTGCGAATAAAGAGTGTAGGTGCCATTGTTCTAGGCGTAGACTCCTCGCCTAGAATGGTTCATGAAGCAAGAAAAATTGGGATACATGCAGAATTATGTGACTTGGAGTCCTTAAACCTAGGGTTGAAATTTGATAAGATTCTCTGCGCTGGAGTTCTAGAGTTTTGCAGAGATCCGTTGAAGGTCATCAGGAGACTTAGGGCACACCTGCGTGAAGAGGGTATAATAGTATTCCTGATCCCAACATGCTCTTTAGGCGGAATTTTCTATAAGCTCTACCATTTGTCCCACGGCTTGAACATAATCTTGTTTCCGCTTGGCGAGATTGAGGAATTGTTGAGAAAAGCAGATTTGAAAATAGTTGCAGTTGAGAAGACGGCTCCTTTTGGACACTTGATTAAAACAGTGGCTATCGCATCTCACCCAACTAAACTGCCCCAAGAGTCCTCATCACATGCTAATTGCTCACAGTAATCAATTCACCGAATATCTTATTGAAGCCGGGTTTACCGATGACGGAAAGCCCTCAAAGTACTTCGCAAAGTCGCATAGCAATTGCCTTTCTCATGATCATGTTAATACTCATCGGCTGTTATTTCTTAGGCTATAAATACGCTCAAAGCGCAGCCTATCGAATAGAGGTTGCCGTTGTGGACTTCATGCTGAAAATGGAGGAAAATAGATTAACAGTGCTGTTGCAGCTTGAAGTTCAAAATCCTACCCTACTTTCCTTCTCGATCGTAGACGGTTGGTTCACCACGCACTTCGGCGTCTACACAATCGGAGAGGGGAGACTCTCCGCTCCGGTGACCTTGCCACCAAATGAAAAAGCATACGCCTCAGCAAGCTTCATCATAAGCTATCCAGAGCTCGGGTTCTCCATCGTCCAAGCGATAAGGCAGCAGGCCCTATCGAAAAAGGACTATAAGGTTGAAGGCAGCTTAACAGTCAAGGCTTTCATGACCTTTAGTTTCTACGTATTATTCGAGAGCAAAGGCGCTATATCCTATCGAATCTCTTGAGAACTAGAGAGCTTTCTTCTACCTGTCGAAGAGTGATAATAGGTCTGACACTTCTGCTGTGGCTACGCCAATTACCCTATCGGCAGCACCATAGTATACGAAAAGTTTCCCATCCATTATGACTGCGCCGCATGAAAAGACTACGTTGGGAACAAATCCTACACGCTCATATTCCTCAACTGGTTCGAGAATAGGCTTTCTCAGTCGGCTAATGCTTTCCGGGTCTTTTAGGTCTATTAGAGCAAGTCCAAGCCTATAAGTGAAGTTCTCATCCACACCGTGATATACAAACAACCATCCTTTATCAGTTCGAATTGGCTGAGCCCCGGCACCTATCTTCACCTTCTCCCAATCCTCTGACGGTTGCGCTACAATTCGGTGGTAGCTCTTTGACCAATCTTCCAACTCAGTTGAATAGCCAATCCATATGTGGGGTAATATGCGGTGATAGATAACATAGCAATTGTTGAATTTCTCTGGAAACAGTACGCAATTCTTGCTGTCAACCCGCGGAAGAGGGTATATGCGTTTTTCCCACGCGCACCTTTGATTAAGGAAGTCGTTGACTGAAATTGAGGTCAAAGCTGGTTGAGCTAACCTCGTCTTAGCTGTTTTTCTCCACTTTTTTCGTCTACCATAAGCAGTGTAACACATGTAGTAGCGTTCTCCAATTCTCGTTAGTCTCGGGTCTTCACATCCATACAATTCGAAAAGATCGCCTGAAGGCGACAGAAAAGGTTCAGCCAACCT
>CAZAQQ010000172.1:0-3840 GCA_964487485.1 uncultured Candidatus Bathyarchaeia archaeon
GCGGGGCATCAATGTGGAAGCGGCTTCTATGCATCGCGAGGATGCTTCGGTGCGCCGTGGGCTTCCCATCCACACAGCCCACTGTTACCGACGATGTCACCCGCACCCATAATCCCGTGGTTTTCTCTTCCTCAAATGTTTTGTGCAGCTGAAGGTAATCGTGAGATGTTGGGCAGGTTTCCACAACTTCTTCCCGAATCGATGATGCGCTCGGAAGCCTCAGCCCTACAAACCGTTAATCCATAGCCTAAGTGAATGTGCTTCTGGGGTGGCGGGCCTGCAGGTTTTCACACCTAGTTAGGTGCAGATAGTCATGCCTATGAGGCAGAGTTGAGTGTGCATGGTGATGTTGATGAGCCCTCGAACCTTATGGTTCTTTAGGCTCAACTGTTCTTTTAGGCGGCTGAAGACGCGTTCTGCGGCGGTATGGTATGATGGGTTCCATCCTTCTCCTGCGTACCTGCGGCCTGAAGGGTCGCTTGAGTATCCTCGGTCAGCTGTAAGATGCTGGAAAAACCCTAAAGAATACTGTTTAGGGGTTAGGCCTCAGAAGTTCGGCATAATGCCCGTTAAGACTAGGCTTTCCCTGCAGGAAATGGGGTAGGGGGTGTATAGCACCTTGCTATACAGGGGGTATCCCGCGCACTATCATTTCCGCATCCGCAAGCGTCTGCTCATGGTCACCAAGAGATGACTGGACGCTAAGGTATTCCGGTTTCGCGCCTGATCTGGAGAGCAACAGAAGAGTATGAGGCTCTAACAAGATAATGTTAAGCCAAAGAATTTAGGAACACGCTCTTAAATAGGTGAATCACAGTCTTTTCTCCATTCAATGTTCGCTTAGAGGTGATGGAAGGATGGTTGCAAAGGCGACAGGGAGATTGTTCAGAAGGACGGATGGAAAGTACTTCCTATATCTTCCGAAGCATCTGGTCGAAGACAGCGCATTTCCTTTCGACATAGAGTCATCCATCCCCGTCAAGGTGGTCATAGACCTCCCAAGACGAAGACTTCTGATCAAACCTATCACACAAGACTGAAAGCCACTTGGGAAAAGAGAGTAGGGATGCCACTGTAACTATTCGACATCCATCAGTCTCTCACTTGATTACAATTTCAGCGGCAAAATTTTAGGGTGTGAAAATCTTTCTAGACGATTGTGGTAGGAATGTCGGATCAAAAAGTTTTGGAAAAAGTATACAAACTCGCTTTCGATTATGACAGTAAGTATGGCAATTGCCCTCAATGTGTCATCGCCGCGATCGGTGAAGTTTTCTTTCTAAACCTTGACGAATTGTTCAAGGCTGGACATGGTCTCGCCGGAGGCTTGGGATTGAGCGGACGTGGAACCTGTGGAGCGCTATCGGGAGGAGCTATGGTGCTAAGCCATTTCTATGGAAGGGAGAGAAAGGATTTCGACAAAGGCAGATTCTTGAAATCCCACAAAATGATGAAGAAGCTGTACGATAAATTCGTAGAGGAGTTTGGTGGCTGCACGTGCAGAGAAGTTCAAAAGAAGATTTTCGGCAGGTCTTACAACTTGTGGGATCCGGAAGATTTCAAGAGGTTCGAGCAGGCTGGGGGGCATAAGGACAAATGCCCAGACGTGACGGGAAAAGTGGCAAGATGGGTCGCTGAGACTCTTATCAGTGATGGGTCAGTTAAGTTCTGAAGCATATTTCCCTCCTTGACATCCATTACTCTTGTAAGCATTAGGTTCAGAAAAGTTCCTTGAGAGCATGCGCGGCTGTGTAAACGCTCCCTACTCCACTAATATATTGGGTGACTCTCAGCGCTTCTGCAATCTCTTCTTTGGTGGCGCCGGCTTGCATGGCTGCTTGGGCCAGCGCCTTTACACCCTGAACAGCTCCGTGAGATGCATCCAAAGCCATGGCGATGAGGAGTTTAAACTTCTTGGGTAGGGCACCGTCAGCAAGAGCCAGCTCCCTAGTGTTTTCAACGAGTTTGAGAAGCTCTGGATCGAGCTTACTAAGAATCTTCAGAGGATGTTCAGACATCTAATCACCTCCTCTCCAATTAGTTAGATACCAAATTTTGCGCCCAAAATCCATGATTTCACTTGGCACCTGATAGATAAAAGAAGTTTGCCGATAGGCGATTTAGGCCACTGCTGTTGCGCTGTGATTGCATTAGTCTCGCCGATTTCTTCCTTTCAGTCTCAAGCGCAATACCTAAGAGGAGCTGAATAGCTAGACGGGGCAAATCAAGACATATGTCGCGATGAGACTGATATTAATCGCATGGTAGCTGAGGATGAGTGAGTAGAGACATCGTTATAGAAGCTAACAGCCTGACAAAGGTTTTCGACAATTCTTTCAAAGCAGTTGATGGAGTTAGCTTCTACGTTGGAAGAAGAGAGATTTTCGGGTTTCTAGGCCCAAACGGAGCTGGGAAGACAACGACAATCAAGATGCTCTCCACGCTGCAGAAACCAACAGCCGGAGCAGCGACCATCGACTCTCACTCAATCCTCGACGACCCAGATGGCGTAAGGCGCAGCATTGGAATAGTTTTCCAAGACCCAGCATTAGACGATGAGTTGACTGGCCGAGAGAATCTTGATTTCCACGCCAGAATGTATGGTCTGAGTAGAAAGGAAAGGAAGGAGAGAATTGCTGAGGTACTGAAGTTAACCGACCTACTTGATAGAGCGGACGTTCAGGTTAAGAAATATTCAAGTGGAATGAAGAGGAGACTGGAGATTGCGCGTGGGCTGATGCACTATCCCAAAGTCCTATTTCTAGACGAGCCTACTCTCGGTCTTGATGCGCAGACCAGGAGAACTATTTGGGATTACATTCTCAAACTGAACCGTGAGGAGGATGTGACGATCTTTCTGACAACCCACTACATGGAGGAGGCTGACTTCCTTTGCAACAGGGTCGCAATAATCGACCGTGGAAAAACAGTCGTCGTGGATACTCCTGAGAACCTCAAAAGCTCAATCGGAAGTGACATGATAACGCTTGAATGCTCAGATACCGAGAAACTCTCAACTAGGCTTGAAAGCGAGGATTGGGTTGAGAATCTGAAGGTTCATGGCGGAACGATTATGATAGGGCTGAGGCACAGCGAAGAGAGGATACCGGAAATCGTTGATTCAGCCCGGGAAGTAGGAGTTGAAGTAAAATCCATAACGACGCGGAAACCAACACTTGAAGATGTGTTCCTTTACTTCACGGGCAGGCAGATTCGGGAATCTGAGGCGACCCCCCTAGAGAAAATGAGAATGATGCGAATACGGCTGCGAAGAAGATAGAAGGAATGAGATAATATGAGCCTGTTCAGTGTTCAAGCCATCTACGTAATGTGGCTTAGGGATGTGAAGAGATTCATCAGAGCGAGAAGCCGCCTCATAGGGAACATTGTTCAACCCTTCTTTTTCTTGGCGATACTGGGCTTCGGATTCAGCTCGGCTGTCATGCCCGGCATTCCGTCTGGCTTTCAATTCATTGATTTTCTGGCTCCGGGAATAGTGGCTATGAGCGTACTCTTCTCATCAATATTCGCCGGCGTCTCAGTTCTCTGGGATAAACAATTCGGTTTTCTACAGGAAGTTCTAGTTGCACCTGTCAGCAGACTCTCAATAGTGTTGGGCAGAACTCTTGGGGGAGCGACAACCGCTTTAATCCAAGGATTCACCATACTGGGAATTGCCTTGGCTTTGAGAGTGAAGGTGACTCCCTCAGGTCTATTGCTCGCTGTAATATTCATGGTCCTCCTCACGTTCACAGCAGTGGGCTTCGGTCTTATAGTGGCATCGCAGATGGAAGACTTCCACGGCTTCCAGCTCATCATGAACCTGCTTGTATTCCCGCT
>CAZAQQ010000173.1:0-406 GCA_964487485.1 uncultured Candidatus Bathyarchaeia archaeon
GCAGATGACATAGGAATAGTTGGGGGAAGGCCGGTTCCAGTAAACTCTCCTAGTAACCTCTTCGGATGGTGCGCTTGGATGGTTATGAACCTCCACCATCTGGTTTCGCTGAAATCGCCTAAGATAAGCGGAGAACTCTTTGCCTTCCGACCTAGGGTGGCAAAGGAAATCCCTCCAGGGGTAATAAATGATGACGCGTACCTGCAAATGCTCTACGAGCTGAGGCAATTCAGGTCTGCATACGAACCTGAAGCGCAGGTCTTTTGTATGGGACCAAGAAACCTGAGAGACTTCCTAGGACAACGTAGGCGAACATTTGTTGGCCATAAACAAGTCGAGTTTATATTGGGTAGGAAGATACCGACAAGCAGAATGAAGGTTCTGGGGCTGTTGAGAAAAGCTAGAC
>CAZAQQ010000173.1:416-3818 GCA_964487485.1 uncultured Candidatus Bathyarchaeia archaeon
GAGAGGATCGATTTTTTGCATCATTTTCGCCATACTTGTGGGTCTCGCATGGGTTCTTTCCAAATGGGATTTCCTCAACCAAAATCTACCATACAAATGGAAGATTTCCCCCTCAACAAAAGAACTGAAATTCGGCTTCCCACCGTAATCCCAAAGCTGAACGGGGGAATCATGTTGAGGTCTATACTCCACCTACCTTTCAAGGCTGCCCAATTCTGGACTTCTAGAACCTTAGGTAGACCAAGAGTTCTCCCAATCAACGTGACCGTTAGCGTCACGAACCTATGCAATTCCAGATGTAGAACCTGCTTCATCTGGAAGCTCTACCCCACAAACAATGACTTGAAGGATTCGGAGTGTAGCTCGGAGGAATTTGGAAGGATCTTTGAATCGCTTGGCAAATCGCCCTATTGGCTCACGATGAGTGGAGGAGAACCATTTTTGCGTTCTGACTTGCCAGAAATATGCAGAACGGCGATAGAATGCTGTGAACCGGGTATCCTTAACATTCCAACGAACGGCTTACTACCTGAAAAGATCGAAGCGGACGTCAGGCACATTCTGGAAGGAATTAGGGACACGCACCTCATTATCAACTTGTCCCTCGATGGGGTGGGAACCAAGCATGATCAGATCCGCGGAGTATCGGGGAACTTCAACACTGTGATCGAGACTTACCGCCTTCTTGCAGCTCTGAAAGAAGACTGTCAGAATCTGACAGTAGGAATACACACCGTCGTTTCTAAATTCAATCTGGAGAGTTTCCTCGAAACATACGAGTTTGTAAAGGATCTGAATCCCGACTCCTATATTGCGGAGGTAGCGGAAGAGCGGGCTGAACTCTTCAATCTAGGATCAAGCGTATTCTCAGATCCGTCTTCTTGCGCGGCGATTATGGAGGAGCTGAGGCGCTTGGCCAAGATGGACTATCTTTCTGCCAAACGGGGGATCTCGAAGGTTACGCAAGCTTTCAGAGTGGTCTACTATAGGATTGCGGCTCAAGTCTTGCTTGAGCGAAGGCAAGTGATACCGTGCTATGGTGGATACGCTAGCTGTCAAATCTCGCCTTACGGGGACGTTTGGCCGTGTTGCGTGCATGGTCATTACATGTCGATGGGCAATTTGCGGCAATTTGATTATAACTTCTCAAAAGTTTGGAACTCAAAGAAAGCTGATCAAATCCGCGCTTTCATTAGGGAAGGAAGGTGTGCGTGTCCTCTAGCAAGCGCCCATTATACCTCGATGATGTGCAGCCCTAGGGCGATTGCAGAGGTCTTGGCAAATCTCATAAAATCCCAAGCATCGTAGGGCCGGGTTGGAAAAGTTTGCAGATTGAGGTTGACATCGGTTTCGGAAACGCCTACAGGAAACTATCCCAATACCCTCTAATGAAGGGTTGGGAAAGGAAATATGGATTTAAGAGTGCCCTTCAAGCTCCTTACGATCCCTACATTAACGATGATCCAATTATCTTTAGCTTCCCACACGAATCTTCTGATTCAATCGACGAAATTCCTGGAGGTTCCTACGACCTAGTCTTTAACTTCGGGTACCTGCAGCGCTCACGTGACCTGATCTATCAGATGAAAAGGGTGGCGCGGCGATATGTCGCGGCTTTCGTTCCCAATGGCTATAACTTTGGCCATTCCTTCATCCATCCCTTCTATCACAAGATGTCAGGCACAGAGTGTAACCACATCGATCGCGGAGACAGATGTCTCATGACCTTGATAGGTCTCTCAAACCTTTTCAATCGAGCAGAGCTACACATCTTGGAGGGCGGTTACGTGGACATTCCACCTTGGTTTGATACCGTAGTATACGTGACGGAAATGTTCGGGTGTAGTTCATGTCGGCCGATGAAGTTGCCAATGCCACGACAAATGGTATACCTAGAGGATCTTATGCCAAAATGGTTGAAAAAGGTTCATGCACACCATGTCTACGTGTTTGGCGAGAAAGCTGCATGAAACGAGATGACGGATACATGGGTCGAGAAAATAAGATTGTTGCTTCATGACAGGTCTGTGGCGAAACACATTGAAAGTAGATGCTGTTAGACTATGTTGATGCACGCGATCTTTCATCAAAAAGTTGGTATCCTCTCAGTTCAGTGTCAAAATGAGGAAGGAACTGAAGAATTGAGATTAATGTAACGGCGCTAGGTGCTCAATTCTTAAGGTAGGATGTAGAGATGCGAGTTCTGGTGACGGGCGGAGCAGGTTTCATAGGTAGCAACATGGTTGATGAATTGGTGCGGAAGCATATTAGGGTACGCGTCCTAGACAATCTAGCTGTCGGCAGGCTTGAGAATCTAGCAGAAAGCTCGTCTTCCGGCTTGGTTGAGTTTCTGAAGGGCGATGTAACGATCAAAGCTGATGTTGAAAAGGCTGTGAAGGGTGTTGATGCGGTTTTCCATGGCGCTGCTTTAGTTAGCATACCGCAAAGTTTGCGAGAACCAGCCCTTGTTCAGAAGGTTAACGCAGAGGGCACGATAAACCTTCTCGAGGCATGTAGGCGCTTTGATGTTAAGCGTTTCGTTTACGCTTCCTCTTGCAGTGTGTATGGGCAGGCGAAGGTTCCCATACATGAAGACTCGCCGCTTAAGCCGTTGTCGCCCTATGCCGCTAGCAAGCTTTCTGCTGAACTCTATTGTGAGGTTTATTGGCGAGTCTACGGGCTTCGAACCACTAGTCTGCGCTACTTTAATGTTTATGGGCCTCGACAGACTGGTTCTCAATACAGTGGAGTCATAGGCATATTCGCAAAGAGAATTCTGAGGAATAAACCTCCTGTTATCTACGGCGATGGAAAGCAGACACGCGATTTCATATACGTGACCGATGTAGTTGAGGCAAATATGCTCGCCTTAGCTAAGAGAAAAGTTGAAGGAGAAGCCTTTAACATAGCTTCAGGCAAATCCACGAGCATAAATCGACTTGCCAAAACAATGCTTCGCCTAACGGGAAAACAAAATTTAGAGCCAACTCACACGAACGCAAGGCCCGGAGACATCCTCCACAGTCAAGCGGATATATCCAAAGCTTCGATGCGACTTGGCTACCGGGCGAGAACAACCTTGGAAGAAGGGCTTCGTTGCACACTAGATTGGCACAAGGCCAGAATGCGAAACCCAGATGCAGTAAGCATTGGGAGCAAAATGCCGGATAGAATCAGAACTCCAAAAAAGCGATAAGATAATAATCTACGATTTTTCCACATATGTCGCGGTAATCGATCTTTGGGCAGCTAGGAGAGGCATTGTTCTTGCAAACTGCTATCGCTGAGATTCGGAGAACGGTGGGTCAAGAATTCATTGTGGAGGATTTTTGGGTTGAAGATGGGAAAATGGTATTCTATGTGAAGCCACCACTGGACACGAAGCAGTCTTTCCTAAAAGTT
>CAZAQQ010000174.1:0-3791 GCA_964487485.1 uncultured Candidatus Bathyarchaeia archaeon
GAAGACAACGACTAGAGTATCGGATTGGGCTGCTGCTTGATGAATCAGGCATCCGAGTAGGACAAGTGAGAAAACCCCTGCCAGCAAAGTACTCTTCAAAGCTCTGTTCAGCATTATGCGACCCTCCATTGTATTTCTGCATACCAGTCTAGGTCAGGACCTATTCAAGCGTTGTCGTAATGATGTGTATCTTTTTTGTTTACGTTGTAACAAACGCTGTGAGCCGCAAAAGATTGGACCGTCAACGTAGATCACAAGGCCACAAGCCGAAACACCTGTTGTTAAACTCGCTCTTCAGCTATTTGGAGAGGATGATGCTTTGAAGTACGTGCTTTCTTATTTCTAGTCCTTGTTGGCGCATCAGTTCGTTAACTTTCTGGGCTGTGACTGAGGTCGTTGTGCCCACATTTGTCACGCAAGCCGCGCCTGCTGCTTCGCCGTGTAGCAATATATCCACTACATCGCTGGCAGACAGCTTGGAAATATCCGGAGATTTGTCCGCCATCATCTTAATTAAAGCCTGAATAATTCCCGCACAGAACGCATCACCAGCTCCTGTAGGATCGACCACGGGAACTTCGAAGGCCGGCATTTCGAATATCATCTCCTCAGTAGTGGCGACCAGGCCTTTCTCCCCCATGCTAATAATCGCCAACTTAGTACCCTTTTCCGAAATGCTCCTTAGGGAGCCTCGAAGATCACTAATACCGGTCATACACGAAGCTTCAAAATTGTTACAATGGAATATGTCCACTAGTTCTAGCGCCTTAAGGAGATGCTCCCAACCGTGTTGATAGGGTGTTACTGGGTCGACGAAAGTTAGACAATTTTGGGCTTTCGCTTCTTTGAGGACATCGAAAAGCTCTTCATCAAAGTTACCGAGCAGCCCAGTTGCACCGACGTAGAAGATGAGCGGGCGCTCCTCTCTAAGAATGGCTTTAACATAATCAGGATCCAAGAAATAGTTTGCGCCAACATCGTGGTAGACCCTACGGTCCTCACCTTTCACTACAAGTATGACACTCTTCGCTGTCCCAGCTTCTCCGATTCTTCTTATGTGGAATGGGAATCCATGCTCGGTCAGAATGCTCATTATGAAGTCTCCGTATGGATCCTTTCCGACAGCCCCGACCGTGCTTACTTCATTCCGTTTCAATCCCAGCTTGATCAAGTCGATTGGAACATTTGCAGCGTGCCCTCCAATGTGCAACGAGATTCCTCTAGGAGCAAACAAGACTTCGCCGGGGTGACAAACTCTTGGCAAGTCGGCTAGAATTACATCGGCGACCAATATCCCTGCGCACGTCACGAGCAATCGTCACACGACCGGAATTTTCTGTTGCATGGTCACCTGCGATCGTGACCTCAATTTCCATTAAGGTATCGATGAGCGCCTACGCGGTAAAAAGGCTCCGACTTGATCACTAAACTCGCCTTTACAGAGGATCAAACAAACTGGCCTCGGTGAAGAAGCTTTCCTCCTATTTTCGGCAATAGCCGACTTATAGGCGTCCTTTTCTTTCACTTCGAACTGGACTAGCCTAATTTCTGAACGTGATTTCTTGGTGCTTTCTCCAGTCCAATCATCGCTTCGAGTCTGTCCTGGGACTCATCCCACTTTTCCTCGTTCCATTCGAAACCGCGAATACAAGGTTAATATTATTTCCTGAATACGTCTTAATCTTCTTCTGGATGGTGGAGATTCTTCTAATCCTATCGGAATACCGTGTAAACGACCTCAACAGTTGAGCCCTATTAAATGAGTTTTATAGGTGGATTCTTTAGGAACTTGTATGAATATCTGGTTTCACACAGGCTGTGAGGATGATCTGCTATCTATGACTATGAAGCTGTTTGAACCCGTCCGAATAGGCTCGATGGAGCTTAAGAACCGGATAGTCATGCCGCCTATGGGCACCAACTTCGCGAGTGAAATAGGCGCTGTCACTGAACGTCTAGTAAACTACTATGTCGAGAGAGCTAAGGGCATGGTTGGGTTAATCATAGTAGAAGCCGCTTGCGTTGAAAGCGTTCTAGGAAGGGCTATTGTTAACCAACTTCGAGTGGACAGCGACAAGTTTCTCCCTGGACTAGCCGATTTAGTGGATGCTGTCCATCTCCACGGCGCTAGAATTGCGCTTCAGATTCACCACGCTGGAAGAGAGACAACACTTGAGGCGACTGAAGGCAGAACACCCGTCTCAGCGTCGGATGTACCCTACATCGACATGTACAGCTCTCCAGGCGCTGTTGTGGTGCAGCCTAGACCGCTTTTGGTGGAAGAAATCTGTGAGCTTGTGGAAAAGTTCGGAGAGGGTGCTAGGAGAGCTAAAGCTGCTGGCTTTGATGCTGTCGAACTTCACGGTGCCCATGGCTATCTGATAGGACAGTTTCTTTCTCCCTACGCTAATAGGCGAACTGACATGTATGGTGGAAGTTTCGAAGGTAGAATGCGTTTTCCACTTGAGGTTATCCGATGTGTCAGGGAGAAAGTCGGATTAGACTATCCCCTTTCCTTCAGAATCAGCGCGGATGAATTTATCGAGGGCGGCATCACCCTGGAACTTGCCAAGAAAATAGCCGTGAAGCTTGAGGAAGCTGGAATTAACGTTATCCACGTTTCAGGTTCGCTCGCCGAGTCTGAACATATGTGCGAGGCGCCTATGGCAGTTCAACGGGGCTACATGGTTCATTTGGCTGAAGGCGTCAAGAAAGTCGTAGGTGTACCCGTCGTCACAGTCGGAAGAATAAACGATCCTGAATTAGCTGAGAAGATCCTTCAGGAAGGAAAAGCAGATCTTGTATCTATGGGAAGAGCCCTAATAGCCGACCCGGAGCTTCCTCTAAAAGCGATGGAGGGAAGGGTTGATGATGTGCGCAGATGCATAGCCTGCGACTATGGATGCATCGGTCGTCTCCTGGCAGGTTTGCGCATAACGTGTAACGTCAATCCTGAAGTGGGGAAGGAAAACGAGTATAGAGTAACCCGCTCAGAAAAGGTGAAGAACATTCTCGTAGCCGGCGGCGGATTAGCAGGGATGGAAGCCGCAAGGGTTGCAGCCTTGAGAGGTCATAATGTAACATTGTACGAAAAGACAGGCGAGCTGGGCGGGCAATTCATACTAGCCACCAAGCCTCCGCATAAGGAAGAGCTTAGAAACATACTAGACTATCTTCGAGTTCAAATGGATAAGCTGAACGTGAAAATTGAACTGCGCAAAGAGGTAACTCCCGAACTTGTAGACGAAGAAAAGCCGGATGCAGTTGTGATCGCCACAGGCGCTGTTCCCCTCGTTCCACGTGTCCCAGGCATTGAAAACAAACGTGTCGCCACCGCTTGGGACGTATTAGCAGGGAAAGTTAACTTGAAACGTGAAACGGTAATTGTGGGCGGCGGCGAAGTCGGCTGCGAAACCGCTGAGTATCTTTTCGAGCTAGGCAAAAGTGTGACTTTGGTGGAGATGCTTGGAGATTTAGCCTTGGACATGGAACCGCTTAACAGGCATCTACTTCTGCAAAGGCTCAAAGAGAAGAAGATCAAAACGCTTACTGGAACAGTGCTCAAAGCGGTTGTGAATGAAGGGATGATAGTTTCCGACGCCTACGAGGAGAGGGAGTTGAAAGCTGAAAGCATTGTACTCGCTTTGGGGGCTGCGCCTGACAACAAGCTTGCGGAAACATTGAAAGGAAAAGTCAAGCAGCTCTACGTCATAGGTGACTGCGTGAAGCCCCGTAAAAGTCTAGAAGCAATACATGAAGGCTCCTGGGCCGCTAGGCAAATCTAGTAACAA
>CAZAQQ010000175.1:0-3715 GCA_964487485.1 uncultured Candidatus Bathyarchaeia archaeon
GGTGGAGAAAGCCGTGGCAAGACTCCTCAAAGAGATTGTTATTCAAGGAAAACCAGCCAAGGCGCTGTTCGATACAGGATCCATGCGAAGTTATGTGTTGAAAGAGTTTACTGAGGGAGCACCCAGCATAAAGGCGGAGCCGCCTTACACAGTGGGGCTGGGCGGAAGGACAATTACAGTAACAGAAGAATGTATACTGAGAGGCGAAATTGAGGGGCTAGGGTTCACGATGAAGGCGGTACCGCTCGGGGAGATAGGGGCCGTCGATGGCCATGAGATAGGAGTTATTGTGGGAGCTACCGTTATGGAAGAGTGGGAGCTGCGAATTGACTTAGCGAAGGGAGAGCTAGACCTCTCAGGGCTCAGGAGAAGAGAGTTCACAGAGTTCTAGCACGATTCTGGAAGCCTTCCATGTGGCCATCAGATTTCATACTTTGAGGTCAGGGATTCTCTAGCTCTTAAGTTTCTCATGTTCCCTATCTCTCAACACCCTTCTCAGTAGTTTCCCGACAGCAGTTTTAGGTAACTCAGAAACAAATTCAACTTCTCTGATTCTCTTGTAGGCCGCAATTTTGTCTTCACAGAACTTAATAAGTTGCTCCTCACTAGCATGAGCGCCCTCCTTCAAAACGACGAAAGCCTTGGGGATTTCTCCAACTCTTGGATCTGGCTTGCCTATTACCATGCATTCCTTTACCGCGGGGTGTTCGTAGAGCACATTCTCAACTTCCGCCGGGTACACTCCGTAGCCTTTATACTTTATCATATCCTTCAGCCTGTCAACAATGTAGAAATATCCTTCCTCATCCATCTTCGCCACATCGCCTGTGTACAGCCAACCATCCTTCAGTGCTTTCTCCGTTTCCTCAGGCATGTTCCAATATCCTTTCATGACTTGCGGGCCCTTGATTGCAAGTTCACCAATTTGGCCTAAAGTAAGTTCTTTAGATCGATTTTCGACATCCACGATTTTCGCATCGGTGTCGATAATCGGTATGCCTATTGTCCCTATTTTTACTCTGCCAGGCGGACTGTTGTGAGTTTCAGGCGAAGCCTCAGTTAACCCGTAGCCTAAAATCAACTCCACCCCGGTCAACTTATCCCATTTTCTTTTAACTTCCTCTGGAATCGGCATCGCACCAGCCTTAACATGTCGCAAGGAGGAAAGATTGTACCGTTCAATTGTGGGGTGGTTTACCAAGATGTTGAACATCGTAGCTGAGCCATACCATGCTGTTACTTTTTCCTTCTCAACTGTTTTCAAAGCCTTTTCCGGATCGAATCGCTGGATTAGGATTACGGACGCGCCTGTGTAGAATACGGAGTTCATGCAAACGTTGGATCCCCAAGTATGGTAGAGGGGTAGAACTCCCATCACCACTTCATTGCTTGTCCATTTGAACCATTTTGCATTCATGATTGCGTTGGAGACTAAGTTGTAGTGTGTCATCATAGCTCCCTTAGGCAGCCCTGTGGTACCCCCTGTATATTGCAGTACGGCAACTGATTCCTTCGGATCTATCCTAACGCTTGGAGGCCTAGGCTCAGAGCCTCTTACTGTCTCTTCAAACAGGATAGTATCCGGATACTTTCGCTGCGCAACCACAATTACGTTATCCAACTTTGATTTCTCTCGAACATTACTGATGATTGAGAGTAGAGATTCGTGGACAATTATCGTCTTGGCGCCTGAGTTTTCGATTTGATATCTTAACTCTCTTTCTTTGAACAGTGGGTTTGCTGGAGTAATTATCGCCCCATTTCTCAAAACTCCATAATAGCTAATTACGAATTCGGGAATATTAGGCAAGAAAAGCATGACTCTATCGCCGCTCTTAACGCCTAAGTTGGCCAGAGCTGCTGCAAACCTCTTTGTAAGCTCATTCAATTTTTTGTAAGACACATGTTGGCCTTCGAAAACCAACGCTGTCCTTGTGGGGTAGTTTTGGCTTGATCTATCCAAAAGCTGAAAGACAGGAATTTCAGGGTACCGAATGGTTTTGGGTACGCCTTCAGGCCAGAACTTGAGCCAAGGCCTCTTTTCAGCCATAGATAAACCCCCTTTCTATTTTCTCGACTTTGCCATAAAGCTTCGTCCGCTCCCGGAGTTTCATGCTTCTCTTTAGGCGTTCAGAGAAGCAATGGGCGTATGATTCTTGGTTGCTCAGTTCTCTTAGGTGAAGCCGGTGCTCATTTTTGCCCGCGAACTTGCCTAAGTACTCCATAGCCGACCCCGCCAGCTATTAGTGTGAGAATTCCAATAATAACTGCCAGTAGATTGAGGTGAAGTGCTAGAAAGACACATGAAATCAAGCCTAGAGATGGTATCGTAGGAAAGTTTCCGATGTTGAACGGTACTTTGAAAGGCCTTTTCAAATCAGGTTGTTTATACCGCAACCATACCAATGAGAAGTTCACAGAGGCAAAGATCGTGAAGGTTGCGAAATTTGTTACGCCTGCGACCAACCGTATATCCCCTAACGTGGCGAAGACCATTGAAGGAAACATCACCGCCAAGATTGCGATCCATGGCGTACCCCTTCCCCTATGGATGGACGAGAAGAGCTTAGGCAATGAGCCACCTCTAGCCATCCCATAAACCATCCTAGAACCAACTATCAACAGGATCAACACGGTGTTTGCAGTGGCGAATAAGGCTATGACGGAGAGGATCAAGAACGCGTTCTCACCTAGAACCACAGATGCCGCGTAGGCTAGAGGGGCACCTGAACCCCCTAGTCCCCTCCAATCCACTAGGCTAACTGCCGAGACCGACACGAGAACGTAGAAAATAGTTGTAACTACAATCGATAGGATTAACGCTCTCGGAATAGTCTTTTGGGGATCCTCCATCTCCTCTGCAATATTAACAATATCCTCAAAACCTAGGTAGGCGAAAAATATCAATGCTGCAGCTGCAAAGATTCCTTGAAAACCTATAGGAGCTTCAAAATAGTTAACGCTTGGAAAGCGCCCTAAAGCCAAAACTACTATCAAAGCCAATCCCAAGATCTCAATGGCTGTGAACACAATATTAACCCTTGAAGATTCCTCAATTCCGACAAAATTCATGAATGAAAGTGATCCTATCAACAGGATAGCGATAATAGAGAGAGGCGCATCCAAGAAAGATCTTAGATAACCCGCAAACCCAATTGCAACAGTTGAAACGGACACGACTCCTGCGAAGACTATTAACCATCCCAACAGAAACGCCCACAACTCCTTTCCAAAGGCTTCTTTTGCGTAGACATACTCCGCCGCCGCTTTCGGAAACAAAGTAGAAAGCTCAGCGTAACTTAGACCGGTCAAAGCGCTGATGACAGCCCCGATGATAAAGGAGATCCAAACAGCGTTTCCAGCAATTCCAGCGGCTGGACCGATTAAAGCATAGATTCCCGCCCCCAAAATTATGCCTACACCAAAAACAGTTGCCTCATACAATCCTATTTCTCTCTTCAACGACGGCTTCATAGATCCTCATCTATTTCTAACGTACGTTGAAATGGATCAATAACCCGAAAGGTCACGAGCCTGAGAGCCATACCCTTCTGAGCCAGTTACTAAGAGCTCTTCTTTCTTTCCAGCTGAACTGCTCGCCTGCTGCCAACTCTCTTAGAGCTATCAGATTTGCTTTCGAAGGTTCTTGTCTCTCGAATTATCTTCTCAAGGTTAGAAAATGAAAGAGTGGATCTTGGCAATATCAATAGAAGTA
>CAZAQQ010000176.1:0-1882 GCA_964487485.1 uncultured Candidatus Bathyarchaeia archaeon
AAGGAGGCTTACGCAGTTTACGGCGTTTATGATATTGTGGCCAAGGTTGAAGCTGAAACTATGGATAAGTTGAAGGAAGTCGTGACTTGGAAAATACGGCGGCTGGACAAGGTCAGGTCAACACTGACCATGATAGTCGTGGAAATGTAGTCGCTTAGCTTGCGACTACACCATTAGGAGTTTAGGGTGGATCAAGTACAACATCACTTCACCTTTTTTTTTGACCCCTTCAAAACAGGATTGAATCTGTAAGGAACCTGCAGCCCATCGTGGCAGAATTTGAGGAGCGTTCCAACTACTGCAGGGTCATGCCTGAAGACTCATGAAATTAATATGTTCTCTCTTCCTGAGAAACTCGGATGAAGGGCATAGCCAAATGCCTACGTGCCCTTGGAGGAACCTCGTAAAGCCCTAACCCAATTTCCCTAGGCACTTCCTCATACTTCGCTGAATCCATAGTAAACCTCAGCTTGCACTTCTTACATATGAAGCCTTTGTTTTTGCCCGCAGACTTGGTTCTCTTACCGCATCTTCGACATGTTGGGTTTACTCTTCTCAGATGGGGCTTAAGTTTTAGAACAGCGATCTTCTCGAGGTTTATGGTTAAGGGTAGTTCCGGCTTTTCCTTGACGCCTCCATAAACCTTCACCATATCGCCGACATCCAGCTTTCTGACCACTGTTCTGAACTGTCTTGTCGGCTCGTACGCAGCGCAATCTATCTCTCCACTTTCGTCCCTGATCCTGAAGATAACGTGGCCGCCGGCTATTGTTTTTGGTTTTTCGGAAACCACTCCTTCAACGACAACAGACCAATAGGGCTTGACTTCAGAAATCTTAGCTTTTCGCAGATGCGCATCAGTTGCCTGATTTGTTCTATATATCAACCATCTTTCGACCGGCTCATGTACTCTGACAAGATTATGCGCTTCCAAGGTTGCCTCAATGCTTTCCCCGCGGATTCCGTATAAAACCGGGCACGGGGTATGTGGAGTAATCCTGATTTCTTTGGTGACTGGATCCAAGTTATCAAATGTTTTCGGAAAAGTCAACCCATTCATTTCGAATACAGATTTCTCGTCTACCCTACGTTCGGAACCCCAATTCTCAGGCATTCGATAGGCTACCAGCTCAAAGGTTCTGTCTTCCTCAAGCGTCTCGCCAATAGCAGCTAGGCCACCGATTATGCCTCTGCCCATCTTAAACTTGTGAATCTCCACACCGAGTTTCCCAGCCAACTCTTCAGCCTCCTCCAAAGTCACAACATCTTGAATGACTTTTCTCGAAAATTTCTTCAATTCATCCGGGATCTTTTCATCCTCAAAAAAAGCCACGCCGGGATTTGTTGTTTCCACATGCAGCTCAGCCAGCTCCGCAACAGTGTCCAAAACTATTCGCTTCACGACAGGAATCTCGTTCTTGTCTACTTTCAAGGTTAAGGCTATGGAGCAGTTGCCTCTCGTTTTCAAAGTCCAATTCGGGTTCAGCCTTATCAAGCGGGGAAGGCCATCCAGTCCCACTCCAATTTCCTCTAACCTGCCCACGATCACTGCTCCAATGTATGTGGTGCACATCCCTTTCTTCGAATCAGTATCATCGAACCCGACATGGAGAATTGGCAACTTGCTTCCTTGTGAATAAGGAATGGAGAACAGTAATTTTAGTTATGTGTCTAGGCATGGAGGCAAATGCCCGACCTAGATGCGCCCCCAGCCGAGTCTGAGCCCCATACAGGCTGTATCCAGCAGCCTTTTCTAAGACTTATGCGAAAACGAAAAGTAGCTCGTGGATAGTGTCGCCGCATGGAACTTGAAGGCCGAAGAGTCTTCGTAACGGGAGGCGCAGGCTTCATAGGAAGCCACCTGGTTGATAGACTGGTAGGA
>CAZAQQ010000176.1:1982-3679 GCA_964487485.1 uncultured Candidatus Bathyarchaeia archaeon
CTTCAACGTCAACTGTCTACGGCGAAGCTTCCCAGTTACCAACAACTGAAGAATATGCGCCTCTGCTTCCAATTTCCCTATACGGGGCCAGTAAACTGGGCTGCGAAGCCCTGATCGCTGCTTACAGCCACCTCTTCAAAATACGTACGGTCATCTACCGATTCGCCAACATCGTAGGTTCACGGAGCAAACATGGCGTAATCTACGACTTCATAGAAAAACTGCGGAACATCACAAGCAGACTTGAGATTTTAGGCGATGGAACTCAAGCCAAGTCCTACATGCACATACAGGATTGCGTAGATGCTTTCCTCTACGGCTGCGAACATGCGAAAAGCCAAGTTGAAATATTCAACCTAGGCTCTGAGGACAGAATTGACGTAAAAGCGATAGCTGAACTAGTCACGGAAGAAATGGGCTTGGAAAACGTTGAGTTTAAGCTCCTAGGAGGACCTGAAGGAAGAGGCTGGCTTGGCGACGTGAAAAACATGCAATTGAACATATTGAAAATCAAGAAGCTTGGATGGAAACCGAAGTATAATAGTAGCCAAGCTGTCAAATTGGCCGCTCAAGAGGTCTTGGAAGAAACAAGGGAAAAATGAATAGACAGCCCATCCCTACAAAAATTGTCAAACCTTTCGTTTCCGGGCTTGCTAGACACAACTTCCAATAACTAAACCCAGCCTTGGGACTAGTCACGTTTGATGCTGAATGCTCTGATGATGAATTCGAAAAGAGACTGAGCAATTTCTTTTTCAGACCTTGGGCCTCCTACCGCTCCGAAGATTCCAGCCCCTTCAATTTTCCTCAGCTTTGACAGACCCAACAAAAGCCCAAGGGGGCTAGGTAACTCAGCATTTCTCAACAGTTCCGCCCCATGTTTCTTTAGATTTCGCGCTCCGGCCACACTCGTTGCTGCAGCGTAGATTCTCCCAGCGGCCCTGACATCAAGCCTGATCCCGTCAACAACTACCATTCTCTTCGCTTTGAGGTTTGAGGCAAATTCAGCGATCTCGCTAAGTACAGTGTAGTAGGCCGGAGGTTCGTCGACTGTGATATGTGCGTCACCAGTCACAACTACTATATTCGGCTTGCTAACAGCGCTTCCATGGAGCTCATATCCAAGCAGCCTACACAAGCCATTCTTTTCAACAGCAATTTGGTCTGGAAAATATGGGCTGTAATATTCAGCGAACAATTCTCCCTGCACAAAATCAACTATGAGTTGACAAGTTATCTTGCCAATCTGAGCGAAGCTGGGAAAACCGCAGATAAACATTGGAAAAGCCAGAGACAGCTCACGAAGCATGTGAAAGCTCTTTTTCATGAACTATTTCCTCAAACTGAGAGAGAGTGGGGTTGAATGGGAAAATCTATCCATTATGAAGGTTTTTGGCCGACAAAAACATTTAAGCCAGTTTCCATTTATTAGAGTTCGGAGCGGGGTGGGGTAGCCAGGTTTAACCCGCAGGGCTCATACAGCTTAATGCTTAAGAAACCCTGAGATACTCGAAGAATCGAGCTCAAACGGTGGTTCGAAAGGCATTAGGGCCCGGATTTCCACCCCCCGCTACCATTCCCGTCACCGATTTTTTTCAAGATGCACTAGAGAAAAACTGATAAGTTAACGGTTCCTATCGTCACTTGACGGCCGCCGTAACGTAGAGAAGACTGCTTAAAGCTCTCTTCGCGGAGCC
>CAZAQQ010000177.1:0-3662 GCA_964487485.1 uncultured Candidatus Bathyarchaeia archaeon
TCTCAACGGTTTCTGTAACTTCTTTGTACAATTTCCAAGCAGCAGTGTCCCTGAGCATTTCAACACCGCCCCCAGGAGTCACAGCATCGTTCACCCCTACCTCAGTCACGCCGCCGATCGGAGGCGCTGGGACAGCGAAGCTTAACGTAACGGTAAGCTCAAATGCAGCTCCAGGCACCCATGAATTGACGATAACTGGAACCAGCGGCTCACTATCTCGGACTTATAAAATTACATTAAACATATTGCGTGCTCCAGGACTGTGCTTCATAGCGACGGCTACTTATGGCTCTGAATTATCGCCTGAGGTTTCTCTTCTAAGAAACTTCAGAGACCAAGCGATTATGTCTTCATTCTCAGGTAGCCAGTTCATGAATGTGTTTAACCAATTCTACTACTCCTTCAGCCCAAGCGTGGCGAAGCTTATTTCCACAAGCCCTGCACTCAAAGCAGCAATGAGGGTTGCGCTCTATCCTCTGATAGGAATATTATACGCAGCATCAACAGCATACTCAGTTTTCGGCTTCAGCCCTGAATTCGGCGCAGTGATGGCTGGAGTCGTCTCAAGCAGCCTGATAGGAATTGTCTACGTCTCCCCTCTCGTGGCAATCTTGTTGAAAGTCACTGGGAAGCGCCGCAATCTCATCGCTAATGTAAGTGGAATGAAACTCCTTGGAACATTTTTGGTCGCTAGTATTTTGCTCCTGATCTTCGCTGAGGTGACCGCACTGCCGATTCTAATGGGAGTCGCTACCGTTG
The DNA here is from genome assembly GCA_964487485.1 of uncultured Candidatus Bathyarchaeia archaeon. Taxonomy (GTDB): domain Archaea; phylum Thermoproteota; class Bathyarchaeia; order 40CM-2-53-6; family CAZAQQ01; genus CAZAQQ01. The sequence continues at coordinate 760 of CAZAQQ010000177.1, forward strand.
TGCTTGTAATCGCATTCCTAGGTTCTTCCGCACTTATGGTGGCGACTAGAATCGCGAAGAGGACTCGCTAAGTTTGCTGACCGCGCTCGATAAAGAAGCTACGATGTGGCTGACAGGCCTAGGCTTTTGAAAATCTCCCTCTTCCTCTGCTCCGCATCTCTGTCAATGGTCTCGTGTAGATTGTTTCCATAGGTATCTATGGTGACCGTCGTAGGCCCAAAGTCTTCGACCTCAAATATCCAAAGGGCTTCCGGCATTCCTAGGTCAAACCACTCCACACCTTCAACGCGCTTTATCCTCTCAGCAGCTAGGAGGGCGGCTCCACCAGTAAAGTCACAATAGATGGCTCCAAACTTCTTTGCTGCCTGCACAGTCCTTGAACCCATGCCGCCTTTACCAATAATCACCCGCGGCTTCAGCTTCTCAATAAACTCATCCTCAAAAGACTCCATTCTTGTGCTAGTTGTTGGGCCAGCAGCTACGATTCTCCAACCCTTCTCTTCTTTCACAGCTATGGGGCCGCAATGGAAGATGGCAATACCTTCGAAAGTTATGGGTAAAGCCTTCCCGGCCTTCACATATTCAAGTGCTCTCTTGTGGGCTCGATCCCTCGCAGTTACAACTCTACCCGTTACAAATAAGGTGTCTCCAACTTTCAGTTTTCTAACCTGCTCTTCTGTAATTGGCGTTGTCAACTTATGAACAGTCAAACCCATCAACCTAAATCTATCTTAACTCTCCATGACAGTTACTTGGGAACAATGTTCACGAGTTCTATGCTATATGTTCAACCTTCCCATCCTTATGAATTCGAGCGGTAGCCTTACGGTGGCACCAACATTGTACGTTCACACCTACAGGCAAGCTTGCGGTGTGGCAATGCGCATACTCAATATTAACGCCTAGAGATGTGAACCTTCCGCCGAGCCCCATAGGCCCTATTCGCAGCTTGTTCACAGCGCTCAACAGCTCGGTCTCAGCCTTCGCTATGTCGGTGTCTGGGTGAGGCTTGTCTATTGACCGAAGTAAAGCTTTCTTCGCAAGCTTCAAAGCTATGTCAGCGGACCCACCTACACCGACCCCGATTATCGTGGGCGGACAGGGCTGAGCTCCAGCATTTGCAACTGTTTCCAAAACAAACTTCATTACTCCAGGGATGCCGTCGCCGGGTTTAAGCATAGCAAAAGCACTCATGTTCTCAGAACCACCGCCCTTGGGCAAAACTGTCAAATCAAGATAGTCGCCAAGGGTTATTTCCCAATTCACATATGGCATGTTTACCCCAGTGTTGTCCCCTGTATTATTCCTTGTAAACGGATGAACAGCATTCGGCCTCAACGGGATTTCTACAGTAGCCTTCTTAACGGCGTCCCGTAGGGCTTCTGGCAAAAAGGAAGGGTCGCCGAACTTGTTGCCGATTGTAGCGTAGAAAAGAATTACCCCTGTGTCTTGGCAGATGGGCGCCTTGAGCTTTCCGCCTAACTCAGCGTTTTCGAGTATGGCTTTCAGCTGAGTTTTGCTTGTGGGGGTATCTTCCTCCTCATAAGCCTTCCTCAAAGCATTTTTGACATCCCTAGGCAGTTCTGTGACAGCTCTCCTCATTATTTCAACGGCCGCTTTCTCCACCGTATCCCTCACTTGCACTGGCGTCTCCCCATATCATGCTTAGCACTGTATCAATAAAAGATTTTAGCGAAGAGCCTTCACCAAGAGTTCATTGCTAGGGGTGTTTGAGTTTAGGCGCTTAGTCATAGTTACAGGAACGCCTGGTGTAGGCAAAACAGATTTTTCAAGAATGCTTGCGAAGAGAATTGGCGCAACCCACATTGACTTGGGCAAATTTGCTGAAACTCAAAAATCTATCGCAGCGTTTGACAGAAAGCGTAGATCTCGCATAGTTGATCTGAGAAGGATGTCGGCTGAGTTTCGAAAGCTGTTAAGCGCTGTCCGAGGAACAATCGTGGTGGACGGGCATTACGCCGTTGATGTTGTTCCAACAAATCTTGTGCGCATGGTTTTTGTTCTAAGATGCGACCCTGAGAAGTTGGAGAGGAGACTCAGGCAGAGAGGTTTTCCAGAGGCTAAGATTAGGGAGAACGTTACTGCTGAGATCTTGGACATCTGCCTTTGGGATTCAATAGAATCTTGTAAAAGAAGCAGAGTATCCGAATTGAATACGACAGATATGAGCAAGCAGGAAATTCTGGCGGAAGCGCTCAAGGTTCTTGAAGGCAAAAAACCGCCTCTCATTGGCGTGGTAGACTGGCTTGGAAGCTTGGAAGAAAAAGGTAAACTGAATAATTTCCTGAGTTACGCAGCAAGAACCTCGCGTAGATTTGCGTTGGCTCAAAAGGAACGCAGCTCAAGGACACGGCGGAAAATGGAAGTGAGCTGAGGCCTGCTCCTAGTGGTCGAGTATGCTCAAGCTAAGTAGCCTCCGCAAGTATGCGGTTATAGGCTGTTTGAGATGTGGAGGTGTTCAATATGTTCGTGTTGATAGGAAATGGCATAGGTGTCCCTACTGCAACCGTGTTATGGCGCTCAATTGGAAAAAGATACGGCCTATACACACCGTAGAATCAGCGCGCGACGCAGTCCGCATAGTGCAGATGCTTAAGCAAAAAAGGAGGAGAATGAGTTAGGCAAACAAGTCCTCTACGAATTCAAGGAGTGTGCGGCACCTCACAGATCCTCACTTCCCGCCCTCCACTAGTCGCTTGAGCCGTAAATTGATAAGAGGGGAACACGCATAATTGTTGACGAAATCTAAAGTATGGTGAGTAAAGTGTCATCCTTACCTGAAAGAAGATTTATGGAAGAATTGACGACGCTTCTGCAAAAATCCATCACAGTGCATACGAACCTTGGAAAAAGCTACACTGGGATTTTGTCCGGCATAGATG
>CAZAQQ010000178.1:0-3649 GCA_964487485.1 uncultured Candidatus Bathyarchaeia archaeon
GTGTTTCCCTACCCTCCAGAGGGATTGGCTAAGGCGCTTAAAGCGGAGTGATAACAATGCCGGATGTCCGGCTGCTAGAGATAACAAAGAGATACGGCGATGTAGTCGCAGCTGATCGTGTGACTATTGAAATTAGGGACAGGGAATATGTGACGTTTCTAGGCCCGTCAGGCTGCGGCAAAACAACCATTTTGAAGATAGTAGCTGGCATTCTTAGGCAGGATGAAGGAGATGTTTACATAGGTAATAGACTTGTTAATGATGTCCCCACGGAAGACCGTGGGGTAGGCTATGTTTTTCAGAACATCGTCCTTTTTCCTCACATGAACGTTTGGGACAATGTTACCTACGGTCCACGAGTACGAGCTTGGGATCTGAGCAAAACTAGGAAACTAGCGCAAGAAATGCTTGAAATGGTAAGGCTTAATGTTAGGTCTAACGCCCACCCCCAAGAACTGAGTGGAGGAATGCAACAGAAAACCGCCGTCTCAAGGGCGTTGACTTCCGGTGCAGACCTCCTTTTGCTCGACGAACCTTTTGCCAGCCTAGATGCCCATGTGAGACGGGAGCTTCGCCAAGAGGTTCGGAGGCTCATTAAGGATCTTGGCTTGACAGCGATTCATGTAACACATGATCAAGAAGAAGCAATGACGATTTCCGATAGAATAGTTGTCATGAAAAAGGGTAGAGTCTTGGAGGAGGGAAAACCCCGGGAGCTTTACCTTAAGCCAGCAACCATTTTCACCGCAAACTTCCTTGGCGAAGCTAACTTCATGGAGGGAAAGATTGCTAATGTTCACGGAGGATTATCTGAAGTTGAAGTTGCAGGAAACTTGACTATGAAGGTGCAGAACGCCTCCTTCGGGGTGGGGGAATCAGTCGTACTCGCTGTAAGGCCTGAATTCGTATCTGTGGAAAAAGGGGAGAGGCATGGAGTTAACACGGTGCTTGGTCGCATTACAGAAATTGAGTCTATGGGTTGGCAGGTTCGCCGCGAAATTAGATTGGACAATGAAAACATGGTCGTCAGCACCGCTGCGTCGGATGAAGCTGGCCGATTCTCGACTGGAAGCCGTGTTACGATCAAGATAACGCCTGAAAACCTCCTGCTCTACTCGTACCCCAAGGAAGGTTTAAGAGCTGCTTTGGCTCTTGAGTAGAACTTACATTCATAGTCCCTTCTTCGAGAATTGAGGTAGATAGAAAGGTTGAGTGAAAAACTTCTGGTCTGGCTTGGGAAAAGAAGACAAAGCAAGGTTGTACAATTGATGCAGGAACATTTAGCCTTGACGACTGGAGCTGTAGATGAATTAACGAAGGCTGTTGCCTCGAAAATTCAGGGCGATGAGAAGACAGCTGAAGACAGTATGGCAAGAGTTTCAAGAAATGAGGAAGAAGCAGATCGTTTGCGGAGGGATATTTCTCTAGAGTTGACAAAGGGCGAGATTCCGCCTGTTGAGAGGGATGACCTGCTCCATCTTTCTAGAAGAATCGATTGGGTCACGGACTGGTCTAGGGAAGCGGCTAGGATTCTCTCGATAACTCCTGTCGCCAAGATGCCGGAGGAATTGGCCAAGATAAGCATCGAAATGGTTGAACTCGTGAAGAAATGCGCTTGGACACTGAGAAAGTGCATAAACAAACTGACTGAAGACCCAAAGGAGACTCTTAAGCTCGCTGATGAAGTGGAGAGGTTGGAGGAAGTGGTAGATGAAAAGTACGTGTGCGCTAGAAAAGTTCTCCCAAAGCTAGATTACTCTAGGGTGAATCCGGGCGAAGCCATATTGCTCAGCGAGCTCCTAGACGCAATTGAAAATATCGCAGATTGGTGCGAAAATTCAATAGACCAAGCGAGAGTTGTAGCTGTTAGACTGATCTAGTAAACTTAGAGACAGAAGATTTTGGGTCAGGACACAAGAAGTTACTTCACAGTTGTTTTTGGCGTCAGCTTTTGAAAACTACCAAAATAGGTTCTACGTCTGGAGTTCGCGTAGCGCTAGAAACCTATCCAGCACATTTCTTTCCTGCAGAAATCTAAAGCTATGCGTGTCGTAGACTTGTTTGACAAATCTTTTCAAGTGCCTAGGGGTATCTATGTCAAAAGCCATGTGCGGTGACCAAAAAACGCCCACTGCAACGTTTCTGTCGTAGGCTTCTCTCAGGTGCTTGCCGAAGCTTTGAGCACCATACTTTGTTGGAATTATTTCAGGTGGGCTTCTTAGAAGTAGGTTTGTCCCACCGTTCACTGAAGGGCAAATGACAACACAGGAATCTTTCTTTAACTTGACTAGCTGATCTAGGTCTGCTGCAGATAGAAGTGGGATATCAGCTAGTGAAACTAGCACAGAGCCAGCTCCATTGTTTACGCACCATTTGGTTGCTTGCTCAACTGCTTGATTGAGACCTGAGGATCTTTCAGTTAAGAACTTGACATCATAGTTTTTGAAATGTTGCTTGATCATTGTATCTGGACTGATCAGCACAATTCGATTAACATTATTTGAGCTTGTCAGCGCGTAGAGCACATCTTCGAGCATTTTCAAACTCAGAATCTGTCTTTCTCTAGGGCTAAGGATTGGTGAAAGCCTCGTCTTCGCTCGTGACAAAGCTTTCAATGGAACTACAGCGTGGACTTCCATCTCTTCCTCATCCAATCGCTCGGAGGCACAATTCAGCTAGGCGAACCTTATCATCCAAATCTTTCATGATGGTGCTGGATATGATGACCTTCACTCCAAGTCCCTCTATCTGGCTCTTCAAATCTCTGTCAAGGTTGTCTACTATGAATATATCTAAGAAATCCTTGTATAGCTCAGCTACTCCGTAAGCCGAAACTTCGACACCCTTGGCCCTCATCAACTTGTCAGCAGGTCCTTTGATTGGAGCGCCGCCTACTATAGGGCTTATGGAAAGTATTTTTGCGCGAGTTTTTGAAATGGCTTCTTTGACTTCCCTCACAGTAAAAATTGTTCCAATGCTTACAATTGGATTACTCGGGCATATGATTACTCCATCCGAATCATGTATCGCTTCAAGAATGCCCGGCGCAGGTTCAGCTTCCTCGGCGCCGCCCAAGAAAACGTCGAGGACACGGGGTTCAGCCTTTCTCTTTACGAGATATTCTTGAAAGCCAATTGTGCCAAACGCTGTCTGCACCTTTGTTTCAACGGTCTGATTTGTCATTGGAATAATTTTGACTTCCAATCCCAGCAGCCTACAAAGCTTGTCAGTTACTTCGGAAAGTGTGAGTCCCTGAGCTAGCAAGGATGTTCGATAGATGCTAGTGGCGAAGTCCTTGTCACCTAGCCTAAACCATGTTTCGCAGCCATAATTAGCAAGCATTTCTAAAGTGTTGAAGGTATCCCCTCGAATGCCCCAGCCCTTACCCTCGTCCACTATTCCCACTAACGTATACATCACTATATCAAGATCTGGTGAAACATGCAGCTTACAAAACTGAAAATCGTCGCCCGTATTAACTACTATCGTCAAGTTTCTGGGCGGAACAATCCTGACCAGACCTTGGAGAAACCTAGCTGCTCCGACTCCGCCAGCCAAACAAGTAAGTCGCATGTTCATCTCTACCCTCGTGCAGTGAAGGCTTGGAGGTTAAGCTCATTCGATTAATCTTGAACTAATTAATATCTTC
>CAZAQQ010000179.1:0-3641 GCA_964487485.1 uncultured Candidatus Bathyarchaeia archaeon
ATTGTGCAGGGAGCTTGTTTACCCCAGTGTTCTGGGCCGTGAAGCGCATGGTTTTTAATTTCAGCGTCAATAGGCAACCATTCTAATACCATATTGTTTACCACCTAAATCGATTTTTTGTGAGTAGAAGTTTCGAGCTGGAGGTTTTATAACATTTTCCATATCTTCGCATGGTCTGTTGTTGCCTTAAAGACAATTTGTCATAGCGTAGGCTGTACTGAATGAGTAATCAGTGCTGTCGAAGTACCTGCCAATGAAGGCCGAATATGTTTGGGGGAGATATCTACGGGTTTTTGACTAACGCACGGCGGAAAGTAGTGTACTCGAGAAGAGTTGACCGCAGCCTGCAGCGTTCACAAAGCTGCTGTATTCTCTCGATCAAAGATTGGGGAACTTTCCGTTCTTTCTCTAGTATCGAAACAACTGCTTTGAGGGCTGAGTCAGGCCAGAAAGGTTTTCCACATTGAGCGCACGTTTTCAGCTTGAGCTTAACTGGGGTGAATTCTTTCTTGTTCATTATGGCGTTGAGGTCAAGCCTGAAGTCGACTTTCAACGCTTCTTGAGGGCAGGATTTTTCGCACAGGCCACAAGTAACGCATTTCCAGTAAGAATATCTTAGGTTTCTTATGGTTCCAATGTCCTCTGTGATTATGGCTTCTTTTGGGCATGCAATGGTGCATGCGAGGCATCCGATACATTTCTTTCTGTCAAAAGCTATTCGTCCGAAACCTCGCATTCCTTTGGGCACTGGCACAGTTTTCTTCGGAGGCCTAGCTGAAAGATCTTGTATGAGTTCGTAGAGGAGCTCCCTGTTTTTCAACAGTTTCTCCGCTTCCTAGGTTCTGGGCCGGTGGGAATGCGATTGATCGGAATGGGGTGGGTTATGCTCCGAGCTTTTTCATTAGCTCAGAAAGCCTCTGAGCTGCACCTCTTTTTCTCACTAGAGTCGCAGTAGTCGCCTCAACATATTGGAGAGCCTTGGGCTCACAGAACTCTACACATTTTGGGTCGCCGTCGCATAAGTCGCATTTGATGACTTTCTTCGCTTTTTTGTCAAATCCAACTCCGCCTAGGGGGCAGGCTATCATACACATCCTACAGCCTACACAAACATCGTAATCCACTAACATGGCTCCAGTCTTAGGATCTCGTTTAGGTGCGTCTACGGGGCAAACTGCTTCGCACAGGGGTGACTCACATTGTTGACAGACCATGGGGACATAGAGGCCTATTGTTTCCCACTTCACTATGTGAATTCTCGCCCTGGAGGGGTTGGCCACTTTCTCATGGCCTATGGAACAAACTGTTTCGCAGATTCTGCAACCCGTGCATTTCTCAGGGTCTACGAACAGGATTTTTTCCATGGTTAACATCTCGCCCCTGTTACAGGATGTGGGAGGGCTCTGAGCTTAACCCTAGCTTGTCAAGCTGCTCCTTCTTTGGAACACCGTTTCTGTCCCAGTTGTGCAACTCATAGTATTCGTCCAGCATCTTTTCGAACCTTTCCCTATCGATCTTCTTGCCTTTGGATATTGGTAGGCCGACTGGGGTTGGCTCTTTGAAGTAGCGTTCTGGCAATGTGTCGTCTTTCCTCGAGAACCCTTCTCTTAGGTTGAACATTCTTTCAAGGGTGTAGATTCGTTCTCCTACTTCCATCAGGTCGGCTTTCGACAATTCCATATTTGCTGCAAACTTAAGTAGCTTAGACCATTCTTCGAACCTCGGTGCATTAAAGGCTAGAAAAGTTGTCTGGAACTTACAGAGACCGAGCGAATCTACTACCGCGTATTCGATTTCATGCCACCAAACCATTCGGCTCTTTCCCTCGTATGAGGTGTAGTCTGATGAGATTTCGCCTCCGTAGATAGCCTTGAGCACGTCCTCGGGTAAGCCATATAGGTCTGTTGCAGGCCGGCTTCTTAAGTGGTCAGCTCCTCTGGACGCTGTGGCTATGCCTAATGCGAAGCTGGGCGTAGGTCTTTCGTCAGAGTGTAGGTTACTCATTCCCTTCACATGAATCGCATAGTACTCAGATTCCTTCCCTATTTTCTGGATAGCTGGCTTTATTCCGTCTGCGAGAATGTTTCCAAGGCCTTCCCGATGCGCTATTCTCTTCACCATTTCAAGTACTGCTTCAGCGTTGCCCCAAGTTAGGTCGAGGCCTTCAGTCATCTTCTTGTCAATCAAACCTTTCTCATAAAGCTCCATTGCCCAAGCTATCATGCTTCCTGCTTCAAGCGTGTCTAAACCATATTTGTTGACGAGATGGTTTCCGACGAGGATGTTTTCGAAGCTGGGAACATCCGGCTCTAGGGCGAATGCGCCTTGAGACGTATATTCTGGGCCTTCATCATAGAACGGCGCATAGGGCCCTTCCTTCATCACATAGCGGTGGCGGCAGTGGACCATGCAGCCGTAGCACGCAGCCATACCTATCGCATATTTATCCATGTTCTCGCACTCGATGGCTGATGCTTCCTTCATTTTGTTCAACTGGAAATTTCTGACCCTAACGAGGCCCGTTGTCCCCGTGTTGCTATATATTATCATCGTTCCCCATCTAGATTCAGCTCCAGCCCACTTCGTTTTCAGAATCATCTCATTCATTTCCTTACAATAGTCAAGCAACTCCTCGGGTTGGCTGTACTCGATATCCATAGTTCCCCTCGCGGCGATGGCCTTGAGGTTCTTAGAACCCATCACACAGCCCATCCCAGTCCGACCTGCAGAATTCTTAATACCAGTCATCACGTTTGCGAATCTAACGAGGTTCTCACCTGCAATGCCTATGACCAAGCACTTGATTTCCTCATCGCCGTGATCTGCCCTTATGGCAGTTTGGGTTTCGGGGACATCTTTCCTCACAAGGTGGCTTGCATCACGAATCTCTATTTCTCCGTCGTGTATCCAAAGGTATGAGGGTTTCTTGGCCTTGCCCTTAATCGCCAGATGGTCGAAACCTGCAAATCTCATTTCAGGCGCAAAGAATCCGCCGAGGTTAGAGCCTCCTACCGCTCCGGTTAATGGTGATTTGGCCGCTATGTCGCACCTTCCTGATCCAAGAGCAGGAATACCTCCGAGCAAACCAGCGCCAATCAACAGTACGTTCTCAGGACCCATAGGGTCTATATTTGGCTGCATATGGTTATAGCGCAGATAAGTGTTGATTCCTCGGCTGCCCAAGTAGAGATAGCGCATTTCCTTTGGGATTGGTTTCTGAGTTATTTTTTCATTTGACAAGTCGATGTATGCTACTTTCCTGTTTAGAACCGTTTTTGGCACCTCCTCGAGTTTACGCTAGCCCTCTAATCTTGGCCTGGTCCGGTCTAGGCCAGGAGATTCTATACTTAGTGTTGCATTGGGGGCAAGTTGCCTCCTCTGCCTTCAACTGAACTGAGAACCTCTTTAGGCAATTGAGACATCTAACTTCACTCATTGCAGCTACCTCACTTAACGGTTGTTATATTTTTTTGGGGGAATACAACCTTATTAACCACCCGCAATCGGCACTGTGATCAATAGAACGTCACCGTCCTTGAGCTTAACATCAGTTTTTCTGACACTTTCGCCGTTAAGAAGAACTAGGGTGTCTAAATCTATCTCCTTCGTCTTCGGGTCTAGTACGTCGTTAAAATCCTTTC
>CAZAQQ010000180.1:0-3634 GCA_964487485.1 uncultured Candidatus Bathyarchaeia archaeon
CTTGTTCTGCCGGTTGCTTCTTCAACTATAATTGTACCATCTTCCTTAGTCTTGAGACCTTGAGTTGTCTTGGAGATTAGGGGATTTGGCTTTTGACCTATGGCGACGATGACGGTATCAACATCCATGGTGAAGGCGGAATCCTTAATTGGGATAGGTCTTCTCCGCCCAGACTCATCCGGTTGCCCCAGCTGCATCTTAATGCACTCCATCTTCTCCACCCAGCCCTCCCTATTGCCTATGACGCGAGTAGGGTTTGTTAGAAATAGAAACTTAATTCCCTCCTCCTTGGCATTTTTCACTTCCTCCTCCCTAGCAGGCATCTCCTCCTCGGATCGGCGGTATACAATGTAAACTTCTTCAGCTCCGAGCCTAAGAGCTGTTCTAGCTGAGTCCATGGCAACGTTTCCACCTCCAATAACCGCAACTTTCTTGCCAACCTTGATTGGCGTGTCGTACTCGGGAAACCTATAGGCCTTCATCAAATTGCTGCGGGTCAAGAACTCATTTGCGGAGTAAACTCCATTCAAGTTTTCTCCCGGTATGCCCAAGAAAAATGGGGCACCCGCTCCAGTGCCGATGAATACTGCATGAAAGCCGTTGTTAAGAAGCTCGTCAATCGTGAGGATTTTTCCAACTACCATATCTGTTTGAAGGGAAACGCCGAGTTTCTTGATGTATTCAACCTCAGCTTTCACTATTCCCTTCGGCAGCCTGAACTCGGGGATGCCGTAAACCAAAACCCCTCCAGTTTCATGTAGAGCTTCGAAAACATTGACTTTGTGGCCTAGTTTAGCCAAGTCTCCAGCCAGTGTTAGGCCTGCTGGCCCAGATCCAATCACAGCAACTTTCCTACCAGTTGGTTTAGCAATCTTGGGCGCCTTGACACCTTTCTTCAATTCATAATCTGCAACAAATCTTTCAAGGGCGCCAATGGCTACCGGGTCACCCTTTTTGCCTAAGACACATAGGGCTTCGCATTGAGTTTCTTGAGGACAAACTCTTCCGGCAATGGCTGGTAAGTTGTTTTTTTCCTTAACGATTTCAATGGCCCTGTCAAAGTTTCGTTCTCTAATGGACTTGAGGAATGCGGTAATGTCTATTTCTACGGGGCACCCCTTCTTACAGGAGGGTTCTGGGCACTGTAAGCATCTAGTGGCTTCAGCAATTGCTAAGTCTTCCGTATAGCCCAAGGCAACCTCATTGAAGTTACGAATGCGTTTTTCAGGCGGCTGCTTAAGCATTGGCACTCTCTTAAATCGATCTGGCACACGTTTCTCTACGGAACTTGCTTTCGACATCCTGACTTGCATTCCCCCTCCCATAGCTGGAGAGCCTGTCTTTCTTCCGTTAAGTACATTCTTAGCCTAGCCATCAATTCATCGTAGTCGACCAAGTGACCGTCAAATGATGGCCCGTCGACGCAGGTAAACTTTGTTTCTCCGCCGACAGTTACCCTGCAAGCGCCGCACATCCCGGTGCCATCCACCATTATGGAGTTGAGGCTGACTGAAGTCCTAATGCCGCGTTGCTTAGTTACGCCAGCCACAGCCTTCATCATTATCGCCGGGCCTATGGCCATGACATAATCAATTTTTTTCCCCTGCTCAATGAGCTTAAGTAGCATATCTGTAACCAAGCCGTGGTGGCCTTCGGATCCGTCATCCGTTGTTATGTATAGTTCATCGCTTACTTTTCGAATCTCATCTTTAAGAATAAGAAGATTCTTTGTTCTCGCTCCGAGAATGCTTATGATTTTGTTTCCAGCTTCCCTAAGCGCCTTTGCCTCTGGGTAAGCTGGAGCAACACCAACGCCTCCTGCAATAACGACCACGCTTCCGAAATGCTTGATTTCAGAGGGGTTTCCCAAAGGCCCTATGACGTCCAAAATTTCGTCGCCTACTTCAAGCAAGCCTAATTGCCTAGTGGTTTTGCCCACCTCCTGAAATACTATTCTTATGATCCCCTTGGCCTGGTCGGTTTCCAATATTGTTAAGGGGATTCTTTCTCCTTTTTCGTTTACCCTCAAGATCACGAATTGACCTGGTCTGTGCTTCCTAGCTATTAGTGGGCAATCTACCTCGAACAACTTGACATTCGGAGCTAGGTTCTTTTTACCCACAATCTTGTACGGCACTTGCATCATCCCTACCTACTCTACTTATGGGGGCGTTCAAAATTCTTTCTCCTATCAAATAATTTACGTTGAAAAAGCCGCGGTTGCAACAGCGACGCTTATGATCGAACAAAAAGGCATGTTCAATGCGTCTGTCATGAATCGTTATCTTTTTATGTCCAGCAAACACAACTACCATCTCTGGGTTATGCTTAGCACAGCCATGTGTCCATCTTGCCCGAAGAGATAGACGCAACTGAGAATTCCCTTGACAATTCCTCTTCTTCACCTATTGACGATCGTCGAAATAACTTCGAGAGGAAACCTATGCTTTCAACTTCGTTGCGCATAGCTCCTAGAGTCAGCAGAGGAATCCTTCTATCCTCACCAGCTTCCGCCACGTTATGTCTCACCCTACTTATCGCATGTTCCCTTATCCCTTTGAGCGTCTATCTCACCGCCAACTTGATAGGCGGCGGAATCTCCATGGTTGCGGAAGGATATGAGCCCACTCCGCTTGGAACTATTGAGGGCTTCGTGACTGATGCTGCGACAGGTACACCTATTGATCAAGCAAGAGTCTATCGAGATGGTCTGGATATCAGATACACAAATGCTTCAGGCTACTATAAGATAGCTGAACTTGAGCCTGGCTACTGGTACATCAAAGTTACTAAGGAGGGCTATCAGGATCAAGAGCGGAAAGTAGATTTGCCGCGCGGTGTTAAAGTTCGAGCCGACTTCATGTTGGAGTCATTAACCCAGCCTACGACAGTTTTCATAACGATAACCCTGAGCACTACCGTAACATATGTCAGCACGAGTTTCTCAACAATTACAACTTCCACAACTTCGACATATACCGCCATAATCTCGACGACTCAAACAACTTCAATAACCGCAACCTCAACTTCTCTAACGTTCGTGACCTTTACCTCTTACACGATGACGACTCAGACTGTAACTGGAACAGTATCGATTCCGGGGCGGTGCTTCATCGCGTCAGCGGCTTATGGTTCTGAGTTGACGCCGGAAGTCCAGTTCCTGAGGAAATTCAGAGATGAAATAGTCCTCTCAACTTCAGTTGGAAGCAACTTCATGAGTATCTTCCATCCATTCTACTATTCTTTCAGCCCAACAGTCGCGGAATTCATGTCGAAGCACCCGACCAGTCAAGTCATAGGAAGAATAGCACTATACCCACTCATGGGGATTCTTCATTTCGCCGCTCAGACATGTTCCCTATTCAGTTTCAACCGCGAGATTGGAGTAGTTGCCGCCGGTTTTACAGCTAGCGCCCTAATAGGCATCGTGTATAATTCGCCGTGGGTAACGGTATTGTTGGCTGGCTTCAGGAAATTCAGGAAAACCCCATTAGAAGTAGTTAGACTAAAAACCTTAGCTGCATCAATGGCGATTGGTCTAGCGCTAATTCTCTTCGGTGAAACCTTTTCGTCACCACCACTCGTTATGGTTTCCACTACGCTCTTCGTGCTCACAACGATGATTTATTCAACA
>CAZAQQ010000181.1:0-3622 GCA_964487485.1 uncultured Candidatus Bathyarchaeia archaeon
TGACGCAATGTTCGATCTGTTTTGTATGGGACTCCGCTTGCACCGCGGACTCTTATCGCGACCACGCATTTACTTTTTTGTTCAGCAGTTGCCATTGCATGCGCCAACTTCTCTCAGAATCCTTGATTTATGGGCTACCTAGCCCAAACCTCAGGGGTAACTACGCGATATGTGCTTTTCAGGGCGTCGTAGACTGCAACCGCCATGGATGAGAGGGTGCTTGTGGAGCCGTAACTTCTAGTCCAGCAATCTCTTATCCCAGCAAGCCTTAGTACGATCTTCGGTATTTCACCTGCTACTAAGCCCAATCCTCTGGGTCCCGGTATGATTTCTAGGGAGACGCTTCCGCACTTGCCCCTTACTTTGAAAGGAAGTGAGTGCGGTAGGTTGCATCCGCACTCCCAGCTTCCGCATCCTCTTCGAACTGGAATTACCGCTAGTTTTGCTTGGACTGTTGCTTTGTCTATGCCGATTCTAACCTGCCGAGCTTTTCCATCTCCTACGCCTAGGTAACCTTCGCCATTTCCAACAGCCACAGTAGCTCTGAACCTTGATCTTTCACCTGCGTCTGTTTGCTTTTGTACAAAGCCTATTCCTAACACTTCCTGTTGCAGGTTTGGGACTAGGACGTCGATTATCTCTGGCTCCATTATCTTAAGGCCTTGTGTGAAAATCTCTTCCAGAGACGTGATTCGGCCTTGCTGGACCATTGTTCCAACTTTCGTTTTAGGTGTCCAGCCAACTTCCTTTTCTACACTCATTTCGACACCCCTGTTTTTGCGTATTGTTCTACGATTTTTTCCTTTGTTTCATTAAAGTGATTTGGAAGGTTTTCAGGACTGAGTTTTCTCGCAATGTATTGGGAGAAGTGTCGGTTATAGAGAGCTTGGTTTGAGGAAACTTGTTTCGCGTAGTTTGCTATGTGATCACCCCTGATTCTGGATTCATCCGGCAGAACTTTTTCGTTGCAAGGCATGTTGAGTTTCGAGTCTAAAGCGCCCTTCAAGGCAGCGAAGACCTTAGCTCCTGGACTGGCTTTCCTTAAGCCTATGTCTGGAACAGCCCTATTGACTTTTTTCTCTAGTGCCTTGAACCCTGCCAACATTCCGGTTAAGTAGGCTGCGGGTGTGTTGCCGCAGCCTCCTTTCCAATTGAATTTTTCCTTAAGCTCTATGGAGGTTGCTGTGGCCAAAATCTTGTCTCCCTCCGTTTTCGCCTCCGTGACTTGAACTATCGTGTGCTTGTTCGTAGTTCTTACTACAAGCCTTGGAGCGTTTGATAGTATGAGAGACTTTCTTTTTTCATAGTCAGTTTTTCTGTCTCTCCTCCTCCTATAGGGTACGTTGTACCTTGGTCCCCTAGCCAAGCTTTCACCTTCTCCTTAAGAGCTT
This sequence comes from uncultured Candidatus Bathyarchaeia archaeon, assembly GCA_964487485.1. Classification (GTDB taxonomy): domain Archaea; phylum Thermoproteota; class Bathyarchaeia; order 40CM-2-53-6; family CAZAQQ01; genus CAZAQQ01. Next base: position 1,392 of record CAZAQQ010000181.1, read on the forward strand.
GTGAGTTCCAAGATATTCGTTGAGGTGAGAGATGCTCCTGAAGGCTCCGCCTTTGGCCATCATGAAAAGTTTTCTATGGGTCGGTTTCGTCAACATCCTTTTGTCCCTAAGCTCTTTAAGCCTGCTCCTAATGTTTCTAATTCCATTCACCCAAACTTCTTTCTGATGGTACCTCGCGCCTTTCCTGCTTCCAATTCCTTTCCTCCGACCACTAGCCTTTTTCTCGTGGAGGAGCTTTGCTCTGCTTCGGCTAACGCCTTGCTTCCTAAGTGCTTTGATGGCACCTTCATGGATAAGCCTGCGGACTTCATTTCTAGTTATTGCAGATTCAACCTTCTCAATTCTATCAGGGTCTATCCAAACTCTGTTGGATCCGACGTCAAGCAACTCTGCGGCTAAACGTTTTTGAGTTTTTAGAGCCATTGTTTTCTCCCTACAGCCAAGAGCCCTACATGGTGGTCTCTGAAAACCTAGGGCTGTTCAGTTTTCTCCACTTCCTCTACCTCAGCTTCTTCCTCCACTTTCCTCAGACCTTTTGGGTTCAGAACCTTTAAGCCAAGTTCATCTGCCTTTTCGAGAATGGCTATTCTCTTTCTTTCACCAACTGTGTGAGCAATTCTGACAACTCGACTTTTCGGATCTAACTCTTCCAATTCTTTGGGTCTGCGCACAAGAGTTTCCCTCATACCTGAGGGGTGCATGCCCCTTATTGCTCGAGGAGTTTTGTATCCCACAGCTACAGTTTTAGGCCATCCTCTAAGTTTCATCCTCATTTTGCTTGAAGACCCTCTGGGTCTCCTCCAGCTTTCGCTGACTTTCTTATAGCGCCAGCTCTCCTGCCTAACGAATTTCGGCTTCCTAGTCTCGAACTTAACCCTCGGTTTCGCCATCTCCCTTTTCTCACTCATTCAACTTCCCTCAGCTTTTTCATAGATGTATATGCCGTCAAGGAAAACTCTCTGATCCTTATCCTTGATTTTAGTTGCTTCCTCAATGTTTGCAGCAGTTTGGCTAACAGCCTCAAGATCTATTCCTTGAACTACTATCTCATCTCCAGAAGCAGTAACCTTCACATCTCCCACTATTCTGGCGAAGCGGGCGGTTTTTTCTCCAGTGAAATTCTCAATCAGAATCTTCTTTTCTCTCTCCAGAACCTTGACCGTTACTGGAAAATGAGCGTAAACAACCTTAAGCTTGTACACAAAGCCCTTAGTAACCCCTCTAATCATATTCTTAATGGACGCTGCAGCGGTGCCCACAAGGGAGGTTTCCTTTTTCCTCGGCCAATTCGAATAGACCACCACATTTCCGCTCTTTACTAAAATGTCAACAGGCATGTGACCAAGATTTTTTGCTAAGGCCCCCTTAGGGCCTTTCACACTCACGAATCGACCGTTCACCTCTACTTGAACGCCCTCAGGAATCGGAACAGCCCTTTCTGCGACAGCTGCGCTAATCATCTCCAACACCTCTTCTAGTACACGTAGGCCAGCAACCGTCCCCCAGTCTTCTTTTCTCGAGCCTCCTCTTGAGTGATCACATCTTTAGGAGTTGTCAAGATCAAAATGCCCACTTTCTTGGCAGGCAAATACCTTTTCTCCCAAAACTCTATTTGGCTGATCTTAACTGGAAACCTAGGTTTGATTACAGCACACTCATTTATTCTACCTAGCAACTGAATCTTGAACTTACCAGACCTTCCGTCATCGATGAATTCAAACTCTCCAATGTAACCATTCTTCTGCATAACCCTGAACAAACGACCCATAAGTTTTGAAGCTGGCGCAACAACACATTCACGTCTACGCCTCCTCTCATTATTAACCAGAGTTGAAAGCGCATTCGCCAACGGATCCAGCAAAGTCAAGTCTCTAACCTCAAACAGCAGCGTTCAGTAAGGATTTCAACCAGAGTTATATATTCTTTCTTATCTAAAACCGGTTCTGATGTGCATTAGCGACTTAATTTGTGGGATATGTTAATAGAATAGTTTGACACTATTCGCGTCGGGCTGAGGGAGCAGCTCTGCCGTTGTGATCTGTTAGGCGCCCCTATATCCAAGTGTAGTTGGCTAGAAATCCTAATGTGCCCCGAAAGCCTCGCCGTTTGTGGAGTCCTAGTACTTAATCTCAGTTTCCTTCTGTAGAAACCTTAGGAGTAGCTTAGACGTTGCCAATGTTGAATAAATCATCGTTGTGAGCACGAAGAGCGTAGTGGAAACCATAACGAGT
>CAZAQQ010000182.1:0-3567 GCA_964487485.1 uncultured Candidatus Bathyarchaeia archaeon
TGTCCAGCTAGGCATGTTGGCAGACATATTATGAAGACTTGCTTGGCCTGTGCCTTTAATGTAGACCAAGGGCTCGTCTGTGAGTTTCTTCGCCTTTTCCTCTGAAGCCAATATGATGGCTGCTGCGCCATCTGTAATAGGGCAACAATCATAGAGGCCTAGTGGAGGAACTATCGGTCTAGCGCTCAGGGCTTGCTCTAATGTAATTTCTTGACGGAAGTGACCTTTAGGATTGTTTAACCCATTTCTCCTGTTTTTCACCGAAACCATGGACAACTGCTCTTTTGTTGTGCCATACTTTTTCATATGTTGCTTCGCAACCATAGCGAAGGCAGGTGGGGGGAGCCCTAATCCCTGCGCCCCATCCCAGTCATGATCAACGGAAGCTAGCTCGCTGTAGAAAACTTCCCACCTCTCAGGGACATACAGCTTCTCGCCTCCGGCAACCATTACTACGTCGGCTATTCCACTTCTAATTAGTCCGTAAGCAAGGATTATCCCGGAACTTCCACTTGCGCAGAGAAGTTCAACCCTAGCGCATACTGACTTGGGCTTTATTCCTAGGCCTTCAGCAACCTGAGGGGCTAGATGTGTTTGGAAGGAGCATCGCTCAGTGTAGGCTGATGCGACTAGCAGTCCATCAACATCCTTGTTTGTCAGTTTCTTGTTATCGTCAAAGCAGGCTTTGCCAGCTTCTTGAAACATATCCCTTTGAGATGCTTCTCGAACACCCCACTGAGACATTCCGCCTGCGATTATGCAAACATTCCTCATCGTCTTCACCTCACGAAGTTTATGCGGAATCTTAGCTCGATTGGCTACTTATACGTGTAGAAACCTTTCCCGGCTTTTCTTCCGGTAAGCCCCTTGTTCTTCATTTCCATGAGCAAGGGATGCGGTTTCCACTTCGGGTCGCCCATCTTCTTGTACATGGACTCCATAACGTCCACAGCCGTATCTATGCCGATGAGATCCAGCAGCTCAAGCGGCCCCATGGGGAAATTCATACCTAGCTTAACTGCTGTGTCTATATCCTCCTTAGTGGCGACTCCCTCAGCCAAGGCGCGTACACCCTCATTGGGAAAGAGAAAAGCAGCTACTCTATTAACAATGAAGCCGGGCGAGTCCTTAGCAACGACCGGGACCTTCCCCAGTTTAACTGAAAGCTCCTTAGTCACATTGACGGTCTCCTCTGAAGTAGCGTCTCCCTTGATTACCTCGACCAGCTTCATGAGAGGGACTGGGTTGAAGAAGTGCATCCCAACGACCTTATCCGGTCTCTTCGTTGCCTTAGCCAACTCACTGACGCTTAGCATGGAGGTATTAGTCGCCAATATGGTGTGCTTGGGGCAAATTTCATCGAGTTCTTTGAACAGTTTCTTCTTCAAATCCATGTCTTCGAAAACAGCTTCTACAATGAAATCCGCATTCTTCGCAACTTCCGTTGTGCTTGTGGTCACCTTTATTCTGCTCACGGCGGCATCTGCATCTTCTTTCTTCATCTTCCCTTTTTCCACAGATTTTGAAAGAAAAGACTTTATTATATTAAGTCCACGTTGTAGGAGTTCGTTGCTAACATCTCTCACGCCAACTTGATATCCAGCTTGAGCAAGTACTTGAACAATCCCTGCTCCCATTACTCCAAATCCTATGACAGCGGTATTCTTTACGTCCTCAACTTTCACGATCCTTCACCTTACTCAACTCAACTCGCAAACAAGATATAAAACCATTGGCAAAGATCTAACCGTATACATTTTCCTCTTACCTACGGCTAGCGCGTACGACGAAAAATGCTTCGGAATCCTTAATTCTAAACGGGAGGAGTATTTCATGTGAAAGGGGAAGGTTTAATTCTTGGCCACTATGAAACTTGAAATCGTTGGAAAATTTCCACCAATTTACTACCCTTTTTGCTTCAAATGCTATCCTGTCACCTCATCCTTCCATAAATTTGCCTATCAAGAGAACCCGTCCCCGGAGCTGCGGGAAACTCAGGCGAAAATCTCTGATTTCTTAGGTATTCTACATCAACGCTTCGGTCAAAGCTTGCGGGTATACGTTACAGACTGGCTTAGCCCTATAGGCTTGTGGAAAACAATACGTCACGGCATCAAAGCTTACCCAGCTTTCATCGTGAATGGCAAAAAGACTTTTCAAGGGCTTGAAAGCCTAGACGAAGTAGCGAAAGAAATAGAAAGGCAACTCTTCAAGGAGGGCAAGACTGAATAAAAATAAGCTAGGCTGGTTTAACCCTGAAAACACTAGGTTAATTGACGGTAGGGCCTAAGAAAAAAGTTCACGCCCAAATTTCTCTATTGCCTCTCGACCTTTTACTTCATAGGATTGGAGGTGCATCTCCTTCATCACAAGATCCTTAAACTCTTCGCGAATTGCTTTCAAGTAAGAATCTTGACTTTTTATTTTTCCCTCTATTTCGGGAGAAGCTGTGCCGGAGACCTTGAAAACTTGATTCACAATCAAAGCCTTCACGTTCATCCCTATCTTCCTGATAGAGTTAACCGCTCTTTCAGTTTCGACCAAAGGCAACTTCTCTGGAGTTAGAACCATTACGACCACCGCTTGCTCTTGGTTAGAGAAAGTTTTTCTCACTTCGTCGATTTCAGATCCATAGTTGATAAGCTCATTCAACACAGCGTCCTTCGCTTCAAGTCTCTCGCCCTTGACTCTGGCTATCGTAGTTCTCAGATCTAGTATCCGCGCTCTGAGTGAGGTCAGCTTCTCAAGCCAGATGGAGGCTATTGTTGGTAAAGCCAACACTCTCAGGGTTAACCCAGTCGGAGCAGTGTCATAGATTACTACGTCATAATTCTTTAGCTTCATCAATTTTCTAACATAGCCTAACATAGCGTCTTCTTCGACGCCGGGTGAGTATTTCAGCAAGTCTAGATATTTCTCGAGGTTAAGCGTTGACAGGTATTTGTAGGTCTTCCTCAATGCATCTATTATTTCGCCTAGGTGAAGTTTAGTCGCCTTATCCAAATCGATCTCGGCTGCGCGCAGATTCTCTTCGATTAACCTAGGCTCGTCCGTAAGCGTATGCTCGAAGACATCGCTTAAATGGGCTGCTGGATCTAGAGATACCAGCAAGACCTTGTATCCTACCTTCGACAACCATAAAGCAGTGGCGGCGGAACACGTAGTCTTGCCGACACCGCCTTTACCGCAGAAGAAAATGTGAAATGGCCTAGTTTTTCTTGGCTTAACAACCTCAGCCAGTCTATTCATTCAGGCTCATCCTACAATTCTGGGCCCATGGACCCGAAAAGTTCAGCTAATACATCGCTTACTCTCCCAGATTTCTTTTCCCACACTTGAACCTCATGCATCATGTGCGGCAGTATTCTCATATTGATTGAAAGAGGTGGAGAAGGTATTCCAATAAGATGTCCCAAGGAGAGTATGAGAAAAATGTTTTCGCACTCTTCTAGTTCGCGTTCCAAGACTCCAGTCGCAGTCTTTTCAACAAAGCCCTTGATAAAACTTCTAAGCGCATGCTTGTAAGCTCCGCTCATAGCCATAGCTACCTCAAGAACTGTATTTAAA
>CAZAQQ010000183.1:0-3543 GCA_964487485.1 uncultured Candidatus Bathyarchaeia archaeon
CATCAGGCGTCTAACCTGAACACTTGACGCTTTCCCTGCGATTTTGCCTTCTAGTTCGTCTAAAGTGCAGTGAAAACTCTTGTAGTACTCCCTATCGAGATTGATCGGCTCTAGTTCTATCAACTGGAGTATAGCGCCGATTTCCTTTGCGAAATCTATCATGAACTCAACTTCATTTTCGTTCAAACCACGAAGTATAACCATGTTAATCTTTGTCGGAGCTAAATGCGCCTTAATCGCAGCTCTTACCCCGGCAACAGCGTCCTTCAATTGACCTCCAGTCACCCGCCTGTATGTCTGATCGCTTATTGAGGGGAGACTTATGTTGAGCCTTGAAAGGCCATGCTTCTTCAACTCTAATGCCTTGTTATACGACAGCAAAGTCGCGTTCGTCACAAGTGAGACTTCGCTTACTCCCTGTATACCTGAGAGGGAATGAACAATCTCCGTCAAGTCTTTCCTGAGGAGGGGTTCCCCACCTGTTATCTTTATGTTTCTAATGCCAAATTCAGTTGCTATTCTAGCTATCTTGGATATTTCTTCAGGACTCATCTGGATGTTCGCTTGGTCTTCACCTTCACGGTGGCAGTATTGACATTCCAAATTGCATTCTTGCGTAATGGCGATGCGCATATTAACGATTGGTCTTCCGTAGGGATCGGTAGCTGTGTGGGTAAAGGGCCCAGGCAATATCTTATTCCCTTATGTGTTTTATGATATGCGAAATTTCTGGGATAATGATTTTGGTCATAGCGGTTTCTACAGCTTCTTTAGATCCAGGTAGGCAGAAGATAACCTTGCCTTTTGCAACTCCTGCCAATGCTCTGGACAAAATCGCTGGCGAACCTATTCTGTCGTAGCCTATTCTTCTGAAGAGCTCCCCGAAGCCGGGTAGGTCTTTCTCGAGATACTTCTTCACAACCTCTATAGTCAAGTCTCGGGGAGATATTCCGGTGCCTCCGCAAATAATTACTGAATCCAAATCCTTTGCAGCGAGAGCCTTGTCTAACTCTCTTCTAAGCGCTTTTTTGTCATCTGAGACAAGGGTTCTTCCGAATACGGTGTGTCCGCTTTGAATTAATGCATTCGCAATAAAATCTCCAGATGGGTCGTCTACTCTTCTTCCCTGCTGCGCTTCCTTGAATCTCGATGTGCTGCAGGTTATGATGAGGGCACTAACCTTCGAAGGCGCCTGGGCCTTATGCTCCAAAGATGTCTTACTCATGTTTCAGATTTCGCCTGCTCAGACTTCGATTCTATTGACTTACTTATTGAGAAAGAACTTTCGCTTACGAGCCAGTTTATTCTTCCTTTATCTTTTGTATGACTTTGATTCCTGAGATCTCTGCGGTAGGGTATTCTCCTTTTTCATCTTTCTCATATTGCTTGCAAAGATCAAAGATTGACAAGAGGGCTGTGGCGACTCCGGTTAGCGCTTCCATTTCAACTCCGGTCTTTGCAACACTTTTGACTTCAACCTCAACCCAAATCAGGCTTCTTTCCCTATCCACATTGAAGTTCACGTTGGCTGCCAAGATTGGAATTGGGTGAGCTAGGAGTATGATTTCAGGCGTCTTTTTGATCGCTGAGATCGCTGCGAGTTTAGCGTTAGTCAACACATCGCCCTTTTCCACGCGGTTTTCAAGAATCCTGTCTATGGTCTCCCGCCTAAGCCGAATCTGTCCTGCTGCTTTCGCAATCCTCGTCACATCTCTCTTATCGCCTATATCTACCATAGCAGCTTTGGCACTGACCATTCTTTCAACATCGCCCTAGCCCTTCGCCAATACCTATATTACTTCAAAGCGAAATTAATCCTTTTCAATCAGTGCCATCATGCTCGATGAGTGAGACAGATTTCAATGGCCTGTAGACTGAGAGAGTGTTGAAGGGCTACAATATGTTGATCGTGCGCGGTTCTGCTGGGAGATGAGTCTCCTTGCTGGTAGGTATTGTTGGAAAAACGAATACGGGTAAGTCGACTTTTTTTACAGCTGCCACTCTTATCCCCGTCGCCATCGCCAGCTACCCATTCACAACTATCAAGCCCAATCGAGGAATAGGTTACTTGCGAACCAATTGTGTTTGCAGAGAGTTCAATGTGAAAGATCAGCCCGTTAACTCCTCATGCGTTGATGGGATACGGCTAATTCCCGTTGAGCTTATTGATTGCGCCGGTCTGGTTCCTGGAGCTTGGCAGGGCCGCGGCTTGGGAAATCAGTTCCTAGACGAAATTAGGAAAGCTGATGCTTTGATTCAAATCGTTGACGCTGCTGGGGCGACTGATATCGAGGGAAGGCTTTGCGAACCTGGAACCCACGACCCGGTAAAGGATGTGGAGTTCCTAGATCGAGAAATTGCTATGTGGCTTTTCCAAATAGTGAAGAAGGATTGGGAGAAAATTTCGCGTAGGGCCGAGGGCGCGAAGGAGGACATAACCCTCCTGCTGGAAGATAGGTTAAGCGGCTTGGCAATCAAGAGAAGCCATATAGTTCAAGCTGTCAAAAAATGTGACCTCGATAAGGACAAACCAACCTCGTGGACAGACGATAACCTAATCAGTTTTCTTCACGTACTGAGAGCCATATCTAAACCGATGATTATCGCCGCTAACAAAATCGATCTGCCACACGCCGAAGAAAATGTTGAAAGGCTGAGGAAGACGGGTTACACAGTTGTGCCCTGTTGTGCTGAAGCTGAAATGGCTTTGAGAAGGGCTGCTGAGAAAGGGTTAGTAAGCTACAAGCCAGGAGACACGAGTTTCAGTGTGCTTAGACCTGAAGCCTTGACAGCTGAGCAAAAGCGCGGTCTTGAAGCGATTAGAGAAAGAGTCTTAACTCGCTGGAAAACAACCGGAGTCCAAGACTCCATTAACATCGCGTACTTCAATCTTCTAAACATGATAACGGTCTATCCAGTTGAAGATTTGGATAAACTAGCGGATCACAAAGGTAGAACTCTCCCCGACGTTTATTTAGTGCCTCCGGGTACAACGGCTAGGCAATTCGCCTACGTGATTCACACCGAGTTAGGCGAAGGGTTTCTCTATGCAATTGAAGCTAGATCCAAGATGAGAGTGGGGGAGGAATATTTGCTAAAGGATCGGGACGTAATATCCATCATCAGCACAAGAAAAAGAGCCTAGCACCGATCCTTTTACCTAGCGGGACGGGATCTCTACAAATATCCAGCTTCTTTCAGGTAGTAATCTTCCTCTTTTTTCGGACCAAAGCTCCTCAAGCCTTTCTCCCGCAGCTGTATCCGCAGCTCCTCAGCATATTGCTTTGTTATTTCGCCTTTTCTCTCCAAGTAGGCTATGGTTTCAATTGCTTGGGCTTCGGAATCGCATCTTCTCAAGTAGTCTACTGCGGCCGGTATATAATGCCTGAACTTGTCAGGCCGTTTCTCCACTTCGCATCCAGAAGTGCGTACCGCATCAATTGAAAGCGCAGACAGTTTATCCTCTATCTCACGTGCCAAGTGCGGAAACTTCTTTCTCAGAATCTCCCTTTCCACTTCAACCACTATCTTGGTCATCGCTCT
>CAZAQQ010000184.1:0-3493 GCA_964487485.1 uncultured Candidatus Bathyarchaeia archaeon
TTGTAGCGTACTATGCCGCTGATGTAGGCTGGATCAACCTCGCCTTTCACCAGCAACACAGGCCAGTTCTCAACGGGTATGCCGTTCCAGCCTGGGTCGAACGTGCCATAGGCAGGATCATGGGTGTAGAGGAGCGGAATTGATACAGTGGTGTAGCTACCGAAGTTGCGTGGTTCTGAACCGTGTAGAAGCACTTTGAAGAAGTATTTGCCCGCTATGCTCGGCGCCTTCATGCCGCATAGACGCACCCAGTAAGTGATTGCAGCAGTCTCGTCGTAGGTATCTACGAGTAAGTCACCGTAGCGGTCGGGGTTCCAATCTAGTTCGCCCGCGACGCACACTGCCCACCAACCCGGTGCAATTGCATCCTTAACATCAAGCTTGTACGTGTAGATGTTTTGGTACGCCTGCGTAATGTTCGTGTAAATGTTCTTGTTGTCACCCGCAGCCCAGTCAACTGGCGGAGTGAATTCAGGCGGGATGAGGATTAGGAGTTGAGTGTAGACTGGCTTGATTCCACGGTGGTCGGCCATGTCGTGCAAAGCTTCTGCCGCAGTCGTATAGGTTGGGCCGAAATAATATGTGGGGTTCCATCCTGCTGTCCAGTTTACTGCGAAGATTAGGTCACCTGTGGTGTCGGTGATTACTCCGCCCCAAGGCGAGTAGTAGGTACCCTGGTCTGAAGGCGTCTCGTAGCCGCGGTTGCTCGCGTATGCGGCGAAGCCCGCGCCCTCTACAGAGCCTCCTGCGCCTGGGTACACGTGAGCGATTAAGCCTGCTCTGTGGTATTTACCCCAGTCCGGGATTCCGCCGCTTGCTACGCCTCGGTACTCCCAATCAGCAACGTGGTAGGGATAGGCGGGAGCGGTTCCGAGGTTAAAGTCCCACCAATTCGTTCCCGTTGTCCTTTGGCCGCTGTAGTTTATGCCTAATGTGTGGCTGCCGTAAACCGCTGGTGTAATCATGCTTACTGCGAATAGCATTACTAGAAACGCTGCAGCAAATCTCTTATGCAATTTTCCTATTTCTCCTATATGTTTTTGCGCCTTTATCAGACGCATGAAACAAGGCTATGCGCCAGATTGACTATATAAGGCTTATTCAGAAACTCGATATATCGCGGGTGGATAACGTGTTAACGATGGTTAATACGCCTGAAATGCCCTCCGCATCTTATTCCAAACAACAATGACAATTCGGTTTAGGTGCGGGTTAGGCGGAGTTTGAATTCTAGAGCTTTTCAATGGTCTTCAACGCGACATCGTATATCTTTGTGCTTATGCGGAAATTTGCTTCCAAAAGCTTTGAAAGATCTTCTTTAGCATTCTTCTTACTCAGCATACCTCTCCTCGCGGAGAGGGTTATCAGGTGTAGTGTTCCTCTAGGTTTCAAACCGAATTGTCTCGCAACGGTTCTAGCATCGGCTTGATCCATCAATACGGTTTCCTCTGCTTTCTGCCGCGTAAGTAAGATAGCTTCAGCCTCTCCTAGGTCGATGCCAGTGGCCTCTATGAGGATGTTGGCTTTCTCCTCATTGTTTCTCGTCAATTTGTCTACGGTGATCCAGCCTTCATTGAATGCTTCCTTGACGACATATGCGTCAGAATACTTCTTCTCCTTGCCTCTGTCAACTACTTCAACTTTTACTTCCTCTGGTATTTGGATACGTTGGAACAGAATCTTCAATAGTTGAATTCTGCCAATTCTTGCAAGGTAGATCAGTGGCGTTGCATCAGATACAACCAACACTACTTCTCCTTAAGGGCTGCGGCCAAATCTTCTTCAAGATCCTTTAGGGTGTATTTGAACTCGATGCCTCTCTCAGCCGCCAGCTCCATCGTCTCCCGTAATGTCAGTTCAGCTAAACGAGCTGCCCGCCAAAGTGTGACTTTTCCTTGGCTGTAGAGTTTAAGCGCATACTCCTTCTTCCATTCCGCCACACTTGCTGCAAGAAGCTTCCTAACAACTGTTGCTCGATCAGCCTTCTCTACTTCCTCGATTTTGCTCAAATCCCTCGCTAGGTCGTCTGGAATGCGTGTTGAAACGATTTCCGTCATACCATCCGCCTTCAGGAAAAATTGTATACGATAGATATAAACGTTTACAACTAGACCCCGCAGCGCAGTTCGAGGAGCATCACCTTTTTCTGGCAAGAGCTTAGTGTATCGCCATCTATTTCGAAACAGTCCAGCGGCGTTGAGCTTCTGGGGATCAATTCTCTTTAAGTCAGGATCATCACTAACAATTTCCTCCATGTGATTTTTGTGATGCATGCCACATGGATAGCATCTATCGATTTCAAATCATGCCTTGGTAGATCATACTCCTCTTCCCAGATTCTCTATATTTTTTTGAATATCAGCTTTCTTCATTTTCTTGGGCACTATGGACTGGTTGAGATGAAAACAGGAAGGGTGAGAATGACATCACCTCAGGCATCCCTGTTTATTAGGCGGCCGCAACCAAAGAATTGTTGCCAGCTACCATAGGTGCCTGCGATAGGTGCATAGGTGAATTGACCCTCAGCGCTGAGCTATACGAGACCATTATCAGGATTGTGGACGAACGCGTCGCAGAGATCAAAATCTCAAGGGAAATGTACGACCGCCTAGTCGCCGCCGTCGCCGACCTAGCTGAAGCCCAAAAAAGAACAGAGCAGAGAATCGATGGGCTTGCTAAGACCGTGGGTGAACTGGCTGAAGCCCAAAAAAGAACAGAGCAGAGAATCGATGGGCTTGCTAAGACCGTGGGTGAACTGGCTGAAGCCCAAAAAAGAACAGAATTTAGTTTGTCCAATCTCGGCGAGCGCGTAACTCGACTTGAGGCGTCAATGGAGAAGCTGGCTGAAGCCCAAAAAAGAACTGAGCAGTCGCTTCATGAATTGAGTAGGGCAGTTGCAGGGTTGGGTGAAACCGTTGGCTTCGGTCTAGAGGATGTGGCTAAGGTTGTCCTGCCCAGCTGGCTTGAACGCCATGAACGCCTTATGGTTGAAAGCTTGGAAAGGCGTTTCCTCGAGGTTGAGGGTGAAAAGGTAGAAGTAAACCTGTATGGAGTAGGTGCGAAAGGGAAGGCGGAAGTGCATGTTGTTGGCGAGGTGAAGAGTAGAATAAATCTCTCAGATGTCAGAGAGTTTGCTTCGAAGCTAGATCAAGTCCGAAAGACACTTCCGAGAAAGAAGATCCTAAGCGTAATGTTTGGGTACTGGATCCACCCGGCAGCATCAGCAGCTGCAAAAAACTTGGGAATTCAGCTTGTTGCATCATACCAGCGGTAACCTGCTCTAAACCATAAACTAGCCAAAAGTGAGCGACACCTTAAGGCTAACAAAAGATTCCGATTACCTGCAGAGTTGTAGGCATTTTTGTCTACTTTTTTCGGAAGCCCAATATTCATTCTCAATGTTAAAAAGTTCCTTGTGGATTATCCTTAGAATTTTGTTTGGAGTGGTGGGGCCGGTCGGATTTGAACCGACGATCACGTGGGGTCTTTGGCT
>CAZAQQ010000185.1:0-3399 GCA_964487485.1 uncultured Candidatus Bathyarchaeia archaeon
ATTTTGCATACAACAGGATCATATGTATCGTTTTTGTCGACGCTTACTGGTCGGGCTTACGTTCAGTCGAAACACATATGTTCCCCCTGCTTGTATACCTAGGCTTTACGTTTAGGTGAAGCGCTAGTAAATCAGGAGCGCAGCATAGCCCTACTAGGATACTTGAAGGATTTGCACAGCGTATTCGGTTGGATTAACAACCTAGTCTGTTCCTATGGTTACTTCGGAATTTTTGTCGTACTAATTATCTTCAACATCGTCCCGTTCGTCATGCCACCTAACTGGATTGTAGCAGCTCTGTTCGGAACCCTTTTTCCGGATCTTAACCCGATTTTGCTGGGTTTCTCAACTGCTGCGGGGACATCAATAGGCCGAATGGAGGTGTACCTGATTGGCCGCGGCAGCCCTAAACTAATGAGCGAAGCGCGTCGGGAGAAGCTTATGCGGATTGGGAGAATGCTTGGTATGAAGGGAGCTTTTGCCGCGTTCGTTTTTGCAGCAACGCCCCTCCCGGATGATGCTCTAATAATAACTTTGGGGATGATGCGATATAAGTTTCAAGACCTCTTCGTAGGATATTTCTTCGGAAAATTCTTGACTCATACTCTCGCAATATATTTCTTCAAAATTTCAGCCAGATCTGTCGGATTTATCCTGAAGCAACATATGTACGGCATAATTATTACGACTGTTGTTTCCATTCTATTCACGATTGCAGCGGTACTAATAGACTGGGAGAAGCTATTTTCGAAATATGCTAAGTTATTGCCAGCAAGCAGTAGGTAATGCTTTCATTACTTTTTAATATGGTTTCTAGACATACTTGATGGATCTAGGTGGGCTCTATGGGTGAGCGTCAATGGAAGGGTCGCATAGGCGTTATTTCCTTCGGGGTCTTTCTAATTTTAGTTGCAGTTACATGGCTTAACTACCCAACGTTGCCCTCGGAAATTCGGCTCTTGTCGGAAGATCTGAGAATCTATTACCGCCCCGTTGGATTGTATCTTGGCCTTCTAGGAGCTTTCGGCTTCTTCGGGGTTTCTTTCGGCGTGTGGCTTTTAATAATTGCGGCAGCAAGAGCTATCTTTAGACAAGGCCTGTGCCGAATTTTAGCCGACGCTTCAGGAGGAGTCTTCTTCGCTGGCTGCGGTTATGTTTCGATGAAGTATGCTCAAGGGGCTATCCCCAGAGATATAGTGCTGCCGCTGTTCATTGTTGTCATAGGTGTGATAGTCGTGATCAATGGCGTTGTCAGATTCAGCCGTTGATTCACGGTATTTCTAGGATGCTGGTTTCCATTTCTCCTGAATTAGTTTCGGTATTTCAGAAGAGTCCATTGGGCCTACTATGACTTTCCAGCCTGTTAGCTCCTCAATTTCGCCGCTCAGGCGAGCTGCCCTGCCCGGTATGATTAATGTTTTATGCTTCACTTTTTCTTCGACTTTGTATTGCTTCATGGCTTCAGCGACTTTGTCAGCGGTTAGTTTTCGGCCTGCAACAGCGCTTTCTACTGAAAGCCCCTCTGTATCAACTACTAGTAGGTAGCAGACTACTCCGCCTGTCTCTATGTCTGATTCCACAGTGAAGTATGTCAAAGCGAAGTTGCTGGTGAACATCAGAGGTGAATTTACCTTGGGTTCTCCAAAGGCTTTCAAGCCAGGTTGGACGGATACTGGTTTCCTAGGGTCTGTGTAAATGTTTTCTCGAAGTATGATTGTTGGAAGCAGCACCCAACCGTCGGTGCTATGCATTATTAGCAAATCAGCGTACCTCGTAATCAGCATGGAAGCGATGTAGGCTTCTTTCCACTTGAGCATATCGGGCATTTCACCCTTCTCTGACCAAGCAACAATTGGGGTACCCATTAGAGGAAAACCGAGAAGCTCATCTTCTTCCTTGCATGATGATCGACGGAGCATTGTGAAGTTATTGATGGTTGAGGTAAAGCCGTCGCCGGGGAATGTGCCGGGATCCAAAACGAGATCCTCAACACCATATTCCAAGAGCGTTCGGGTCAAAGATCTGAGAAGTTTGAGGTCATTCGGAGCGAAAACTGCTAGGGGGCAGTCATACATTAGAGCTAAGTCTGCAACATCCTTCCAGTTGCTCTCAGTAGCAGCGTAGATAAGAGGCTTCTTTTTTCCCGCTGCAACCAAGCCGTTCTCAAGAATTTCAGGGTTGAAAGAGCATAGGACAAGAGGTAGCTTACTGTTTTCGGCTAGGGTTTTAGCAGCTTCACTGAACTTCTTTGGGTCATTGGAAGTAGACCTAAGGGAGACAAGATCTAGCTTCAATTCTCGTCCTATGTACCGGTAAGTGAAGTTCTCAGCTTCTTTCGCACGCTTCAGAAGTTCGTCTTGGGGCATTTCATCAGTAACATCTATGGCGATTGCAGTTGGATTCACATATGTGAATTCATGGCGGTACATCACAAGTTTTCCGCCGATTTTCCTAGCGCGGTCGTCTGCACCTATCATGATTTCTTTCACAGGCGGCTTTAGCATTTCCCACAGTTTTTGATAGGGTTGCTTGTACTTTTCTTCCAGCAGCGGAGTGCATAGCTCTAGGAGGACTTCCCTATTTGCTAGTTTCGCAGCGAAAGCCATGCAGTTTTCTTCGCCGCATTTCTTGCAGTTGGTTCTGGGAAGCAGCTTGTAAATGTCTGTTGGCCCAATTTCTTTTCTAGGCATAGAGTTCCCTTCAAATTTTCATGGATACCCAATTGCTGATTTTTTCAGGTTTGCCCACGTTTCCGCTCAGAAGATCCTTGATTACGGTTTTCACTGTTTTCACAGCTGCAGGATGCATCATCATGAAGTAGTCTACGCCAGCTAGGAGGAGCGTTAGGGCAGTGACGGTTTCCCAGATTGGGCCTCTCAATTCTCTCGGGCCCCACTCAGGAGGCATTTTCATCCATGCCTCCCTTGCAGCCCAAGCGTTCGTGGTTCCGGATGACATAGGGTGTTGGAGCTCTTGGTCGCCCAGCAGCCCGGCTAAGCGAGTGCGTTCCATGACGCTGAAGGCATAGTCTAGGCCGTATCCGAGAGCTGCTGTTGTAGTATCGATTACTATTTGCTCCCTAGGCAGGAAGTCGTATAGCCTACGATTCAATTCCCTAGCTCTATTCACATCCATAGATGTAAAGGCGATTACGTCATGGCCATATTGCTTGATGAGTTTGGCTGTTTTTTCAACATCCATATCTAGGGTGACTGAGCCGAAAAGAAGCCTTTCTCCCTTAGCAACTTCAGCAACCTTCTCGAAGACCTTTAGATCTTTTTCAGGGTCTCCGCAGCCTCCGACTGCGATGGGAACGTCTACTGCTTGCAGCACGTTCTCAACCGTCTTCGCAGCTTCCTTCGGAGGCGTATCTTTGATCAGAGGGTCTATGCTTGTTAG
>CAZAQQ010000186.1:0-3373 GCA_964487485.1 uncultured Candidatus Bathyarchaeia archaeon
GCTTATTTGAATTATGCTGTGCTTGCCATTCTTTCATACATTCTCCGGAAGGTCCATCTAATCGCGTTCTTCAGCTCCAACAATCTTCTTTCGTCGCCGAAGTTTTTGATTGAAATTTCCTTCACGATGTTGCCTTCTTGCTCCACTCTGTAGGAGAGGATTTTTTCTGGGGCTAATTCTCCAGCCCTAGCAGCCTCCCCATCTTTAGCTTGCATAGGCTCAAGAACACGTCCAATTAAGAATGCTCTCAAGGGCGGTGAGTTGACATCGAACTTCATGCCAGACGCAGGGATTATCCTCAGGTCTGCACTACCTATCCGTAAATCGGCTAGATGCACCCCCTCCACGGTTTTTAGAGGGACAACCTGCTCATAGCCAACTGGTTGAGGTGGAGGTGCAACAGTTATAGGCGGCGCCGAAGGCGGGAGGGTAGGCTTCGGGATTTCCACTCTTTTGAAACTCTTCTCAGCGAGAGTTGCGTCAACAGCTTCTAGAAATGTCTTTAGTCTTGAAATTTCTTCTTGGAGTTCTCCAATCCTTTTTTCGAAATAAGCTTTCATCTCAGCGAATCTTTTTAATTCTGCATCTCCTTCTCCGCTCAAGGAATACGCCCTTTAAGAATATCTTCTATGTGTCAATTGATATTGGTTCTTCGACTCTATTATAGGTTGATGTCTCATCTCGTCGCTGGAGCTTCTACCTTATTGGTTTCATCTTGTGGAGTATTTTTCCTCTCCTAGTTTTCTGGGAGTTCCCCTCCTCTCTTACGATAGCTATTGCAAAGTCGGGGCAGTATAGTTCGCATATGCTACAGGCCTTGCATTCATCTGGGCGAACAGCCGTTGGCAGATGCAGACCTCTCTCGTCAATTTCGTCACCCAATTCTAGGATCTTCTGGGGGCAGAATTCAACGCAAATGCCGCAGCCTTTGCAGAGACGTTTATCTATGATTATTTTCATTACGCGGACCTCTTGCCAATGTATACTCTGCCTACACTCTTTTCTCCTTTGCGCACAACCAGTTCCAAGATCCCTGACAAGTGAGCAGAAAACAGGTTGCCGCAGTAGCCTTCAAACCTTACCACAAATAACTTGCTGATGGTTCCCAAGAGGCTTCGTGTCCTTGGGTGTTTCTGGCTGTGGTTTCAACTCTAGACGCTATTTTCCACTGCTCCTCGAAATAGGAAAGTTTTTCACATCATTCTACCAAGAAATCAGTAGCAGAATGATGGATTATGATAAAGATCGGCATAATCGGCAAAACCAACACTGGTAAAACCACCTTCTTCAACTCCGCCACATTGCTATCGGCTGAAATATCCACCTATCCCTTCACTACGAAGAAACCGAATGTAGGAACAGCTTTCGTAAGAACCATCTGCGCATGCAGAGAGCTTGGCCTCAAAGATAGCCCAAAGAGTTCCGCTTGCATAGACGGTTGGCGCTTCATACCTATTGAATTGATTGACTTGCCTGGGCTCATAAAAGGAGCGTGGATGGGCAAGGGCTTGGGGAACCAATTCCTAAATGTCGCAGCTCAGGCGGATGCCCTCCTTCACGTAGTTGATGCCTCGGGAAGCGTAGACGCTGAGGGAAAGATCACCAGACCTGGCATGGGCAATCCAATCATTGATGTATATGACATTGAAGAAGAGCTTGTGATGTGGCTTGTGAAGGTAATTCAAAAGAACAGGGACAGAGCACTTCGACAGATAGAAAAGTCAGGATCCTCAATGGAAGAAGCTCTCCACCAAGTTCTTGGCGGCTTAAAGATTAAGGTGGAACAAGTTAAAACTGCTTTGAGACTCACGGGCCTAGATTCGAAAAATCTTGCGAAATGGTCAGATAATGAGACTAAGAAGTTTGCGTGGAAAATCAGGGAGCTGTCAAAACCAACGATAATCGTAGCTAACAAAATGGATCTTCCTCACGCTGAAAAGAATTTTGAAAGACTTGCCGAGGAATTCAAGGGAACCTTCGTAATTCCATGTTGCAGCGAAGCCGAATTGGCTTTACGTCGGGCTGAACAAAAAGAATTCATTAAATACGTGCCTGGCGAGGAAGTCTTCAAAGTTCTCGACGAGACGAAGCTTACGAAGGAGCAAAAGTGGGCGCTAACTTATGTCAGTGAAAGAGTACTTTCAAAGTGGACGGGGACAGGAATTCAATTTGCCCTAAACACCGCAGTCTTCAAGCTACTTAACATGAATGTTGTATACCCGGTGGACGATGCGATGAAGCTTTCTGACAAAAAGGGGAATATATTGCCGGACGCACTGCTAGTACCGTACACTTCCACAGTCCGTGAATTGGCAAAAGAAATCCACACGGAGCTGGCAAAGACCTTAATATGCGCGATAGACGCTAGAACAGGGTTGAGGTTGCCAAACGACTATATCCTCAAGGACAGGGATATAGTAAAAATCGTAGCTGGTGCAGAAACGAAATAAGCCAACCAGATCAAAAGCCCCAAGGGTTCTTCATAGACTTCCAAATTCGTTATACTTAAATACAGAACCTTCTATTGTCGAAGAAGAGGCGAACCTGCAATTGTTGCCATTGTTACAATTGTTTCCTTCACTTGGATTGCCCGAACTGCTAGTTATACTTTTCATAATCATACTTTTGTTTGGCTCCAAGAAGCTGCCGGAACTTGCAAAAAGCTTGGGAGACGCTGTGAGACAGTACCGGAAATCCTCATCTGGTATTGAGGAAACTGAGAAAGCGAAGGATTCTGAAACTGAGAAAATAGACTCCTTGGCGAAAAGCCTTGGAATAAAAACAGAGGGCAGAACCAAGGAAGAGATATTAGACGATATATCGAAAACTGTCGAGAGATCCAAAAAGTTATTCCAATAGTCTCCTAAGAAGCGTAGAGCCCTAATCGCAGAATGGAACTCCATATGAAAAATGCCGGGGAACGAAGCTTAGCAGAGCATACTGAAGAACTGCTGTATCGCGCGAGAACCGTACTTATCGCTGTACTTTGTTCCTCAATGATAGTTTCTCTCATACCAGCCAAGATGAATCCCGAGTATGTTCCCCTAGTTTCCTTTGTCCTCAGGAAAATCGAGGATGATCTACTTCCTGAGGGCGTTACCCTGATTGCCCTCACTTGGACCGGTGTGCTCTACGTTTATTTTCTTTTTGCACTACTGCTAGGCTTCATAGCAGCTTCTCCAATCGTCGCATATCAAGCCTACAAGTTCGTTACGCCAGCACTTTACCCCCATGAAAAGAAGAATGCTTTTTGGTTCATCGGCTCGTTCGTTATTCTACTTGTTTTTGGCATGGCTTTCTCATATTGGCTTCTACTACCGCTTACTTTTAGATTCTTAATGATGTTTACCCACGCGGTGGGGGCGAATCCGGT
>CAZAQQ010000187.1:0-3358 GCA_964487485.1 uncultured Candidatus Bathyarchaeia archaeon
GAATTGAGAAGGTAATTTTCTCTGCTTTTAAATCTCTTATTCCAATCCTATGTTTCTTTCCTAAGGCATTTGCCAGAGGCTTCTTCACTCGCAAAATCGCTGCTGTAGCTCTGACGTAGGTTCCAGATTCTATTCTCAGTCTGAGGTTTCGCCCAGCAATGCTCCAGTCCACCACTTTGGCTGCTTCGCTTTCAAGACCCTTGGGGGCACCCTTGGCCAAAAGCGTTTCATTAGCTTCCTTCATCAGCTTGGCTAAGTCCTCCTTAGCCTCACGAGCATCTTTGCTCAATGTAAACGTGGCTTCTAGTATGATTCCAATGCTTTCGGGCATCCCTAAATTCACAACCCTTGAGTCACTTCTTAGCGAAATGTTTCGTTTCCAGTGCTGCTTTTTGAAGGAAGAGCAGCGGAAAGAGTATTAAAGGTTTGGCCGTCGTCCCTGCAAATCTATTTGCTACGTATGGCTGTAATGCTTCTATCAGCTGCTTGGGCGCACATTAGCAAGTCGTCGATCGTTGCTAAGAACGATTCAAACTTTCCTTTGCATTTAACGATGGATCTAACCCTATTACCTTCGACTACTGTCTTGATTTTCAGGTGAGGGGGGATCTTCCTATTGTCTGGAGACACAGCCTTCGCTACAGCCTCAGCCTGCTTGCGAGTGTTGAATACGAGGACTATCTCCGCCTCCAATTAATCACAACCTAATCTTCTCCAAGATCATTTTGTCAAAGTCTTGGATGAATTCTTCCTCCTTCCCAGCAGGTATATTCGCTCCAGCGGCAACGTCGTGACCTCCCCCCATTCCAGAGTGCTTCTCACCAAGCTTCTGCATAATTGTGCCAAGATTTACTCCCTTATCAACTAGGAAGTCTGAGGCTCTTGCCGAAATCTTGATGTCGCCTTCCTTCGTTCTCGCTAGAACGAGAATTGCCTTGTTCGGGCTAAACAGGTTCGCTGTGGATAAGATAGTTGACAGGGCTCCAGTCATGTTTTCATTAAGGGTCTCTCCCCCCAAGATGGCGCTAGTGGCTTCGAGTTCCTTCACGCGATC
This sequence comes from uncultured Candidatus Bathyarchaeia archaeon, assembly GCA_964487485.1. Taxonomy (GTDB): domain Archaea; phylum Thermoproteota; class Bathyarchaeia; order 40CM-2-53-6; family CAZAQQ01; genus CAZAQQ01. The sequence goes on from CAZAQQ010000187.1 coordinate 1,055, forward strand.
TGGAGACTCAGTCAACCACTCCATGTATTGAGCTAAGGTTCTTCTGTATTCAATCATGAGTTCCTCAGCTTCCTCCAAAGCCCTGCTCCTATCTCCCATACATATTGCTACGGCGAGACTGGGTCTGCCCATTCTTCCGCAAGCATTCAGGAGAGATGCGTATTCGCGGCCGTCCCTCGTAGGCGTCCAGCGTTCTTCTTGCAGAAGCGTATAGACTGCGCCTATCAGATTTAGCGCGATTTTTCCTGGAAATCCTTTCGAGGAAATCCACTCAACCGTTTTGGAAAGCAGTTTCTGCTTTTCTTCATTAGTTAGGTCTGAGAGAGTTTTCCACTTGTCCCCTGCCTTCACTGGGATATCGATTGAGGATAGTAGTGCTAGGCATCTATCTTCAGCGCCGCTTATGCCCGGCAGAAAGGGGTTAGTTGTGTAGGCTAAGGCTTTGTGTATAGGCCTTGTCTCTCTTCCATAGAAGACCAGATCTGTCTTAGCTTCCATTAACCCGATTCTAACTGCATCTTGGACTATTGTTTCATTCAATCCATGTAAAGAACGTTTTACATTCTTGTCCTGCAGGTCTCCTAGGGCTCCAATCACTGCCAGAATTGACAGATCTGTATTAGACTCGTCTATGGCCCGGGCAGTTGCGTAGGCAACTCCTGCTCCGCTGATTTCCCTAGCACCATCATAGCCTTGGAGATGAGGGTTTACATGAACGAAATTTGATTGAGTGCCTCCAACAAGTTGATGGTGATCTAGAATGATGACCTTGTTTTTCGACATAGTTTTCTTGAGGAGTTCTAGATAACCACTTCCTAGATCAGCTAGAATTAGGAGGTCTGGGGTTTCCTCCGATGCTTCGCTGAGCTCCTGTTCGCTCAATTGTTTTGAGATTCTAAGGTGGAAAGACGCATTAAGCCGAGTGAGGGCCTTACCGAGAATTCCAGCCGCTGCCAAACCGTCTGCGTCGAAGTGGGAGAGAATGAGGATGCTTGAGCCCTTGCTAACTTCATTCTTGATTAGAGTTGATGCTTCTGTGGCCAAAGTCAATGGGAGCTGAGAAGTGCCTGACATCTCAAGCCACAGAGGCTGCTATTGGTTTATACTCCCACTCTACGGGCAGAGCACCCTTATCCTTGTAGAACCTAACCAACCTGTGTATCCTAGACTCGACTAGGGCTAGGGAACGCTTGTTGACAGAATCCTTTCTATTCTTCTCTAGGTGTTTTCTCAAATCATCTGCTTTCTTCAACAAGACCTCAAGGTCTTCCGGCATTTTCGACATCAACCCTGAGGAAGCCAATACTTCGTTAATGGTTTTTCCAAGAATTGGCTTCACCAGTGGAATGCCATATCGATCTCTGAGGATAGTCCCGATTGTGGAGGAAGTATTTCCTTCCTTCGCTAACTTCGCGATTAATGCTTCAACTTCCTCAGGTTCATATTTACACCAAGCAGGAGGTTTCTTACTGATAGGCCTAGTTGACCCTGATCTCCCTCGCTTACTCGTGTATAATCTTGCCAATAAGAGAACCTCGTCCAAGCAATGCGTGCGAAACTAGTTCTTTTCCTATTGAACATGATCCTGCTTTATTTAAGTATTGTTTGCAACTTGAGAACAGCGATGGTTAGTCCGCGCGGGACTCGACGCGGCCACAGCGTCTTGGAAAAGGCCTTTGCGCAAACCCATTTAACTAAAGAAGGGAAAAGTTAGACGAGTTGGGACAAATATTGCGGAAAGTAACTCTGGCCACTGGAAACTTGCATAAGGTCAAGGAGGTAGCTCAGATCTTGTCTGAATACAGTATCGAAGTGGAGCATGTTGATGCCAAAGTGATTGAAATCCAATCAGAAACTCTTGAGGAGGTAGCGAAAACAAGCGTAGTAATGGCGGCTGAGAAGATACGCGGGTCAGTTATTGTAGAGGATTCTGGATTGTTTATCGAAAGCTTGAAGGGTTTTCCCGGAGTTTACTCGTCTTATATTCAGAAAACAATTGGAAACAAAGGCGTGCTAAAGCTTATGGAAGGCGTTGAAAATCGCGGCGCTATTTTCAAGTCAGTAGTGGCATACTGTCAGCCGGGCCAAAACGCATTAACGTTTACAGGAGAGGTTCATGGCAAAATAGCTAACCGAGAAAGAGGTCTCATATGGGGATTCGACCCGATTTTCATACCCGAGGATGGTGGAGGAAGAACCTTCGCTGAAATGGGCTCAGCCGAGAAGAACAAGATTTCCCATAGAAGAAAGGCGTTAGAGAAGTTCGCAAACTGGTTTAGGCAAGGCTTGCAGAATCAAGTGCCA
>CAZAQQ010000188.1:0-3354 GCA_964487485.1 uncultured Candidatus Bathyarchaeia archaeon
CCTACTAATTTCGGGCAGTTTCGTTAGCGATGTATTGTGCGGGTTCCGAGCATACTCCAACAGGGCAGCTAAGACAATCTTCGAAGGGCTTAAGGTTGGAGGTTTCGAGGTCGAAGAAGAAACTCTCTATCGCTCTGTCAAAAGCGGTCTGCTCATCGCTCAAATACCCGTGTCTGTCAACTACCCCAAGAATATGAAGGTTGACCTGATGAAGTTCTCGGAAAGCGTATTGAGAATATTGCGCAACCACTGGAAGGAGGTTTTGAGGAGGATGTTCCTAATACGATGATGCTACGATTACTGCGGTTGCCATCAGAAGATTTTTTGTCCCATCGAGACACTTGACGGTGCTAGTTTCTCAGTGTAACAATTTCTATTTCCCCAGTCTTCTTGTTTTTCTTCCTTATTTCTACACAATCCGTGAAACCTACGTAGACCCTATCAATCATATCGGAGAATATGCCGTTTTCAATAATACCCGGAATGGAGTTTAACTCTCCCTCTAAGTCTGCAATGCTTTCGATTCTAGGAAAAACTACGTCGACAATGAAGCCACCGTTATCGCCAATCACTGGCCCAAGCTTGCCTTTGACTTCCCTCATTTCAGGGCGACCGCCAAGATCAACAAGTTTTTTCATCACATATCCAGAGGCGAAGGGCAAAACCTCAATCGGTATTATTTGGTTCCCGGATAGCTCTTTAACAATTTTCGATTGATCCACCAAGACTATGAATTCATCAGAGGCGGCTGCAACAATTTTCTCACGAGTATGGCATCCACCGCCTCCTTTCAAGGCGTTCAGGTGAGAGTCAACTTTGTCCGCACCATCAAAAGCCCTGTTCAACTTGGGATGTTTTTCCAAAGATGTTAGGCGGATGGTTTGTTCTAGAGCGAGCTGTGATGTTTGGTAGGATGTAGGTACAGCTTCAATCAATAGACCTTCCCGCCTAGCTCTGTCGCCAAGAGCTCGAATGAAGAATTCGACGGTGCCTCCGCTTCCTAAGCCTATCACCTCTCCATCTCGAACTTCCCTAGCAGCCTCTTCAGCAGCCTTTCTCCTCAGGGAGTCTAGATCAACCACATGGATTCCTCGCGTAATCGAAACTAGCGCATTTGACTCCAACTCTGTAGAGGACGGCTAAAAACATTTCAAGATTCTGTAGATTAGGAGTGCCGAGGGCGGGATGTTCGGCTTCTGCAACTGCGCTGTCGAACCCGCGGCCTCTGGATTTCCCAGAGTTGGCTCTTGTCCCTTATGAGTCCAGCGCTTCAATTAACCCGAAGGGTTTCTAACCACAGCTGAGCCACCTCGGCCTGACAGAGTTTTGGCAGCGCTCCCTAAAAAACTTCTTGAAAAAAATCTCGCAAAAATTCTTATGAGCTCGAAAGCCGTAATAATGTTGTCGGCAATCTCTAGGGAGCATTGGGGCTGGAGTTGTCCTTTATGGAATTCAAGTTCTTGACCATCGAAGATTTAGATGTTAGGGACAAGACAGTTTTCCTCCGCGTCGATGTTAATTCGCCTTTAAATCCTTCAACTCATGAGATTTTAGATGATTCCCGTATCAGGGCCACTAAGGAAACCTTGGAGTGTTTGGTAGACGCAAAGGTTGTGCTTGGCTCGCATCAAAGTAGGCCGGGTAAAGACGACTTTACATCTCTCGAAGCCCACGCAAAACTTCTTCAAAAGTATTGTTCGCAGAAGGTTGTTTTCATAGACGATGTCATCGGGCCTTTCGCTAAGAAAGCTATCAGAGAACTGAAGAATGGAGAAGTTCTTGTGCTGGACAATCTTAGGCTATGCGCCGAGGAAAACGTGGAGGCAACTCCTGAAAAACTGGCAAAAACCCACCTTGTGCAAAACTTGTATCCGCTCCTCAACTTATATGTAAACGATGCTTTCGCCGCAGCTCATAGATCGCAACCCTCCTTAGTAGGATTTGCTGAAATCCTTCCGTCGGCTGCAGGCAAATTAATGGAGAGGGAGCTAAGATCCTTAAACGCGGTATTAGGAGAACCTGCGAGACCTTCTATTTATGTTCTCGGCGGAGCGAAGGCTGAAGACAAGGTGCCAGTTATAGAAAACATCCTAAAGAACGGAAAGGCTGACAAAATTCTCCTAGGCGGAGTAATCGCGAAAATATTCCTTAAAGCTCGTGGCTGCAGCCTAGGCAGGAAAGAAGATGCCGAAATAAAGAATTTTGAAACCTTCATCAACAAGGCCAAAGAGATTATGGCGAATTATGGGGAAAACGTAGAGCTTCCAGCTGACTTTGCTGTGAATAGAAACGGTGCAAGAGCTGAAGTTTCGGTGGAAAAGCTTCCAGTGGAGGAAGCTGTGCTGGATGTTGGCAGAAAAACTGTGGAGAAATATATCGCATATATTGCAAGAGCTAAGACAGTTGTCGCCAACGGTCCTCTCGGAGTATTCGAGAAAAACGAATTTGAATATGGCACTAAAAGCATCCTGAAAGCGATCTCTGAATGCAATGCATTCACCATGATTGGCGGGGGACATTTGGCGGGGTTCGCCGGAATGCTTGGCATTGAAAAGAATTTCTCCCACGTAAGCACAGCTGGAGGAGCCATGTTGTCAGCCCTAGCAGGCCAAAGTTTACCCGCAGTAGAAGCGCTTGTCAGATCCGCAGCGAAGTATAGAAAATAGCGTTAGAACAGCGAAGCCACTTTTGGACTTCTAGATTCGTAAACTACAAATATCGCTCACGAGAGTTTCTCGATGAAGCCCCGGTAGCTAAGCCCGGCCATAGCGACGGACGGAAAGATTTCCGGTCGAACCTTGTAAACCAAGTTGAGAAAGCCGTAGGACGCGGGTTCGAAGCCCGCCCGGGGCTCCAAATTGCTGGCAAAGATAGCTCCGGATTAGTAGATCCAGTCTAATAGCTTATGTCTACCTCCTTCTTGGTTCCATCAAAGCAGACTTTGAATTTATTCAAAATGTCTCTTCCAACTATTGCCTTAACAATAGCCTGTTCGGGGAGGGTTCTGCCAAGGATGAGAATCGAAAATTCCTTATTCAGAAATGTCACGGTTGTTATAAACATCCATTGGTAATTGATGGCAAAGGCAGGAAAGAAGGCTAGATAGACCCAGAGGTCAGTTAACTGCTGGAAGATGAAACCTATAACTGACGCAGCGATGAACAGGAATGCTTTATGGCTGGTTCGACATTCAGCATCCTTCGAGAAAACTCGAGAACGTGGTGCGCTTCCTAAGCTCGCTTTCTGATGTTTGCCGAGAAAACAAGCAGAAGATTCTAGAGTTTCAGGCTTGGCTGAGCGACGATTATGACTATTATTCCAGCATGTAACTCTTTGCCCATGTCAATCTATCCG
>CAZAQQ010000189.1:0-2385 GCA_964487485.1 uncultured Candidatus Bathyarchaeia archaeon
CAGACTATGGCTGAACATAAGCTTTCGTGGCACGAGAATTATTGACACGTCTGCGCAACCAATTGAATTCGCCCCGCTTTGGTCGAGGGATTACTTCCGTAAAAGCTTCAGTTGGGGTGTCTGGAGAGGATTGCAGCTGCCCGTACTATACCGGTGCTTCAAGGACGGAACTTGCGGCCAGCCACTATTTTCCTCTGTACTGGTTCACTTCCTTTAAAATCTCTTCCAGTTGACCGGTTACCATTACCTTTCCTTTAACAGCTAGAACGGTTCGCAGTTCCTCCACTGTCTTCGGTAAGCAGTTAACTACCTGTATTGAACTGCCTTCGTCGAGATGAAACTTCTTAATCAGTTCCTTCCTTAGTTTCTCAGCTTTGTCGGCGCTAATCTTGGAAAACTTGACTGTGTAGTCAAGAGTCCTCCTTTGAAATTCTCCCACATCTTCCTTTTCTAGCTTTCCAAGCATCTCCTTGGCTTCAGCTATGGTTATTCTTTCTTTTTCAATCATTTTTCTTGGCAATTTCATCCCCTCTATGGGGCTCAAGGTGCTCAGGCCGGGTGATCGCCTTCTTCTTTTCGTTCATGAAATTCACTTCGACTACGTAGCTTCTACCTCGCTTTTCGACTACTGTGCCTATTTTTCCATGGAACCTCTTGTGAGGCATACCTTTATGCACGCTAGGATCTATTCTTACGCGTACTCTAGATCCTAGCTGGTAGTTTTGAAGTAGTCTGCTTAAACCAATTTTTCCTCTCTGCCTAGGCTTTTTGCTTAGAAGCGCCCTTGTCCTTGAGCGATAACCCTTAGACTTTTTCATATTCCCTCACTTGCTTGGTGAAGTATTTATCTTTGAGGATTGCCGGTGATGGGGATAGGCCACTTTCTCAGTAATGTTGCTTGCCTTCTTTTCAGCGACTTGATCATCTTCTTCATTGCAAGGTATTGGCTAACAAGTTCTTTCACTTCTTTTTCGCTCTTTCCCGATCCTCTCGCTATTCTTCTCGCTCTGGAAGAATCTATAGTCTTTGGGTTTTCAACCTCATCTCTCCTCATGGACTGTATAACTACTCTCCATGTGTCTAGTTTTGTTTCAGCTGTTTCTATTGCGTCGTCCGGTATTCCGTAGCTGCCTGGGAACATCCTCCATATTTTCTTGAGAGGACCTAGCCGACGTAACGCTTCCATTTGGTCATACATGTCCTTGAGTGTGAATCTGCCCTCTAGGAATGCTCTAGTTTTTTCCTCGGGTATTTTTGTTTCGGCTTCCTTCACCTTCTCTACAAGCGCTTTCAAGTCTCCAATGCCAAGTAATCTTCCAACGAAGCTTGCTGGGACAAACTGTTCCACATCGTCAATCTTTTCCCCCGTTCCAATGAACTTTATTTTGGCACCCGTAGCGGCCACAGCTGATAGGGCCCCTCCCCCTCTAGCGGATCCATCTAATTTGGTTACGAAAATCGATCCCAGCGATGTAGCGTCGTTAAATGCTTTCGCTTGAGCCATCGCTTGTTGTCCAATGGTCGCATCGACGACAAGGATTATTTCTTCTGGGCTGATTGTTTTGGCTAGCTGCTTCATTTCATTCATCAAATCTACTTCATTCTTGTGTCTGCCAGCTGTGTCGATGATTACTACGTCGAATCCTTCCTCGCGAAGCTTCATCAATCCTTTAGAAGCTACTTTACTGGCATCCTTTCCCTCAGCATCACCATAAATTGGTATGCTGATTCTATCTGCCAGCTGCTTTAGTTGCTGGAAGGCTCCCGGCCTGAACGTGTCGGCGCAAACTAAGGCTGTTTTAAGACCTCTTTTTTGGTGGAATCTTGCAATTTTGGCTGAAGCAGTGGTCTTCCCAGATCCTTGTATTCCCACTAGCATTATTGTATGGATTTTTCCAGGTTGGATCGTAGTTTTGACAGGTTCTTCTCCTAGGAACCTAGTCAATTCTTCGTATAACACTTCTATTACATGCTCTCTCCTTGAAATGCCCGGTGGCAAAGTTTCTTTTAGAGCTCTTTCTTCAACCTTTTTTGAGATTTGCAGAACTAGGTTCACGTTTACGTCGGCTTGCAGCAAGGCTCTTTGGAGATCTTTCACCAGCTCTTTTATCGCCTTCTCATCCACGATTGGCAATCTGAGAAGTTTCCTAATGGCCTCACTCAGTGATTTCCCAACAGTTTCAAGCGCGCTCAAATTTTTCCTCCCCAACCCTTGCTAGCAGCCAACGCAAACGTAAAAGCGACAATGTTTCTCTAGCCACAATAGTTTCTTCTGGCGTTGAAAATGTGATTCCCGCTCTCCATTTAAACCTAGCTAAGGAACACTTATGAGGTTCTGTTGATTTGAGGTTTGTTGCAAATGTTGTGTTGCGAGTGGTTTTTTAG
>CAZAQQ010000189.1:2395-3295 GCA_964487485.1 uncultured Candidatus Bathyarchaeia archaeon
TATGTGACTCGTTCTTGTTGGGGGTTTCTACGGTCTACTTGAGTTTCAATGCATTGAAAAGCCCTTGCTTTGCTCATTCCTCTATTCTAGCAGAAGAATATAGTTTTGAGGGAAGTTTTGACCTGCCACTCCGCTGGAAACTGATGGTTATCACCTAGCCGGCCTGTCTCCAGTCAGTATTATATTCTTGAAGTGGCATAGGGCTGTTCAAGTAGGCCTGCTGAGGGTTGCAAGCCAAGAATGTCTGTGCCACGGTACGTGGAGGATAGTTTTCGAAGCATATTACTCGAGGCGCTCAGGCAGAAAGGTGTGAAGGGCGCCGGACCAGTATCATATCAGACTGAGGCAGGGCGGCTTGTTCCAGATGCGCTACTTGAGGATGGCGGCAACTATCTTGTGGAGGCCAAGCTGGGTGATGAGAGTAAGCTGGCTGAAGCTCTAGCAGACCTTCATGACTATACCAAGTACGTTGAAAGTACTGGAGCCTTTGCCATCGTCTATCCGAGAACCCTCCGCAGGATAATGCCCCTCGACACTATGAGGAAGCTTGTCTTTGACCCTCAGACGAAGTACGTTGGGGCCGCTGTCTTTAACGATCCCCGTCCCACAGATAGGTTCTACGGAACCTTCACCGAGCTTGTTGGATGGGTTTCTCAGCACGTTCTGCAGCCTCCTGAGAAGATTTCGATAGACCAAGATTTCCTTGTCAGGATGCTACGAAATCAGGTCGAGTACTTGACGCCTTTATTCTCCCACTTGAAAGCCAAGGATCTTGAGGTGTTGTTTGGCGGGGCAGATGTTTTCGAGAATATCCTACAGTATGAGAAGGACAAGTATCCTCCAACCATCCATATGCAGCGAGCTGCAGCCTACCTTCTCGTCAATCAGCAACTCTTCTAC
>CAZAQQ010000190.1:0-3233 GCA_964487485.1 uncultured Candidatus Bathyarchaeia archaeon
GCCTCCCTGAAGCCCCTGTTCCGCCAGTCGAATACACGATAACATGGTCAGCCACGGATCTCATTGAAGAGTATACGAGGAAGCCTAGGGTTGTCAGGAATGGGGAAACAGTAGAGGTTGAGCCTTTGACTGGTCTTGAGACTGTGCACTTTCCTGAAATCGGACTGCTTGAAGCCTTCTACACGGATGGTTTGAGAACAATGTTATACACATTCAGCGGGAAAGTGAAAGATATGTGTGAAAAAACGCTGCGTTACCCTGGCCACGCTGAAAAGGTTAGGTTGCTCAGTCAACTCGGTTTCTTCGACTCTAAACCTTTAGAGATTAATGACGCGGAAGTTTTACCCAAGAAGTTTACTGCGAAACTTCTTGAGGATAGGTTGCGTCGCGAAGAGGTTCCGGACGTAGTGGTTGCTAGGGTTGAAGTCTCTGGAAAGAAAGGTGCTGACAGAGTCTGCTGCAGCTTCAATCTAACTGACCGATTCGACAAGGTTAGACTTGTCAGCGCTTTGGTGAGAACCACAGCCTACACCGCTGTCGCCACAGCCTTGACTTTAGCCAGAGGCTTAATACGTGAAAGGGGAGTTGTCCCCCCTGAACAACTTGGGATGAAAACAACGATCCTTGAAAACATAGTTGCTGAACTCGGTAAGCGGAATGTCAAAGTAATAGAGAAGCAGGAATGATGGGACAGCTGCCTGTTAGGGCTCTGGTACCGAAAGACGGGAAAGGATTTTGGCCCTCAATAGCTCAAGGTAAGAGTGGTTGCTGAAGTAGCTTCTTAAGCTGAGGTCTAAGATAATGTTAGGAAATTCCAAAGCCGAGTCCGCTGATTGAAAGTGAAGGCCAAGGTAAGGGAGTTTGAGTTTCAACAGAAGATCGATGTTGGCGATGCTGGGCGCCGCTCACTCAATCAACCATTCATTGCTTCTCGCACTACCTCCGTTAGTACCCCTCATTATCATGGAAACCAAGGCTTCGTTGCAGACAATAGGCTTCTTGGCAACGATAGGATATTTGCTCTATGGCGCGGGAGCGATCTTTGGAGGAATTCTTTCCGATAAGCTTGGAGAATCTAAGTTAGTCGCCTTGAGCTTAGGGTTATCGGGCGTATCTACCTTCGCCATTTTTTTCATACCCAGCACCAATGGATTAGCTCTAGGCCTTCCTCTAGTGGCGGCTTGGGCAAGTCTCTATCATCCTACATCGAACAGTTTCATATCCAAAATTTTCCGGAGAGACATGGCTGAGGCAATGGGTTTGCATGGAGCTGGCGGCAATGTGGGTCAAGTATTCGCTCCCTCAATTGCTGTACTGCTAGGTGTCGCTTTTGGATGGCGCTTTTCCTTCTTGGTCTTCGGCCTTCTAGCGGTTCTAGTTTCAGTTTACTTCTTGAAGATACCTGTTCCAAAATCTCAAACCGTTAAGGTTCGAGGGAGTTCTTGGCGAGTCTTCAAAATTCCCGGCCTGCTCGCGCTGCTAGTTTACAACGTGACAATTGGCTTATATTTCAGGGGAACTGAGCTGTTTTTCCCAGTTTTCCTAGTTCGAAATAGAGGTCTCTCCGTTGAGTTTGCAGGGCTAGCTGCGTCACTGGTTCTTCTATCCGGAGTTTTGGGTTTACTGCTCGGCGGTAAAGTAACACCTAGGGTTGGAGGTAAGAGAGTGATTGTTGTCTCCTCTATTATTGTCTTGTTTGGACTACTATTTCTATTTGCAATTCCCGATCCTCTCCTCAGCCTTCTCTTATTCGTTTTGCTCTATGGAGTCTCGTATTATGCTGCGCAACCTGCTTCAAATTTTATTGCTGGACTGATAACTCCTGAGAAGGATAGGGGGTTGGTTTACGGAATTTTGTTTTTCGTAGGCTTCGGCCTCGGATCTATCTCCGCAGCGATTGCAGGTATTTTCGCCGACAAATATGGGTTGGAATCGGTTTTTCAACTGATGCTTCTGTTCTCAGCCCTGTCTTTCGTTTCGTCTCTTTCGCTTCCGAGTAAGACTTCTGTATGATATGTTTGTGTTATCCCGACGGTTCGGGCAATATTTGCTAATCATACATTTGAGGCACTTGGGTCTACCGGTGTTGCAAATATCTTTGCCGAATTGTACGAGGAGGCTGTTGACATCCGACCTAAGTCTGGGGGGTATCAGCTTATGCAAATCTTCTCTGACTTTCTCAGGGTCTTTTGAAACAGTCCATCCTAACTGATTTGAAACCCAGACAACATGCGCATCTACAGCTATTACAGGTTGGCTGAAGCTGTGGGATAAAACAATGTCTGCAGTCTTACCGCCTACACCGGGCAGCTCCATTAGTTCTTCTCTTGTGTCCGGCACTTTCCCCGCATATTTTTTCAAGATGATTTTGCATATTTCTCTGATTCTTTCTGCTTTTTGTTTGTAAAACCCTACGGGGTATATGATTTTCGATATTTCCCTGCCAGAAAGTTCCAACATTTTTTCCGGAGTTGGAGCAATCCTAAGAAGCTTTTTCGCAGATTCCCAAGTTACTTCATCTTTTGTCCTGTGGGATAGGACGGTCCCGATCAACTCGAAAAAAGGACTTGAATTTCTATAACGGTTGATGAGGTACTTTCTTTGCAGAATCCCAAGAATCTCTTCTACTTTGTGGGTGCTGTCCATCACAAATAGCCCTTCACATAAGGCAAAAGGCCATAACTAGCTTCATTGACAAGTGTAACTTGGCAGCGCCTTACGAATCAGATCGCACTGGCATGAAAGAGACAGCGTTTGCTATTCGTAGGATATGAGTCCCTTAGCCTCAAGGGTTTCTTGAAGCTTTTCTATTGCTCTCTGGACTTCACCCTCTGTTTGCGCACCTGTACAGACAAGTTTCCCACTAGCAAAAAGCAAAAGCACAACCTTTGGGTCGACCATTCTGTATATTAAGCCTGGAAACTGTTCAGGCTCATACATGGTTCGTTCCAGCGACTGCGCGGAGCTTTCTAGATCTATCTTGCCATTTAGGTCAGCTGAAGCAACGATGTTCTGAATTTTAATTTCAGGGCTTCCCAGAATTACTATACCATTTGATTTCAGTTCGTCAATCACCCTCATAACTGCCCTTTTCGCCTGCCTCTCAGACCTAGCCCCAGTGCAAACCATTTTCCCGGAACTGAATATTAGAGTCGCAGTCTTAGGTTTCTTCAATCTGTAGACGAGGCCTGGAAACTGCTCCGGCTTGTACTCAACCCCGGGGAACACCCTCA
>CAZAQQ010000191.1:0-3216 GCA_964487485.1 uncultured Candidatus Bathyarchaeia archaeon
TTACGTAGTAGGCTGCAAGAGCATATTCAAGGCTTTTCAACGAAATTTCTTCGCAGGCAGCTCCCAAACCCTCCAGTCGCTTTATCCCGCTCCAAACATTCTTCACTACGACCTCTTGAGTTCCCACGGCAAAGAGTTCCTTCGGAACACCTATCCTCAATCCCCTAACATCGTTCTTCAGACATTCGCGGTAGTCCTTGGAGGCCACTTTTGCTGAAGTAGAATCTCTGAAGTCGTGTCCTGCCATTACTGTAAGAAGTAAGGCGCAATCTTCAACGGTTCTGGCAATAGATCCTATTTGCTCAAGGCTATTTGCATAAGCAATTAACCCATAGCGGCTTACCGTACCATAGGTAGGTTTCAAGCCAACTACTCCGCAGAAACTAGCCGGACACCTAACGGATCCACCCGTATCTGATCCATAAGCAATGGCCACTTCACGGGCTGCCACTGACGCCGCGCTTCCGCCAGAGGAGCCTCCTGGAACTCTCTCTGGATCCCAGGGGTTACGTGTTGGGCCGAAAAAGCTGTGCTCTGTGGAGGAACCCATTGCAAATTCATCCATGTTTGTTTTCCCCACAACTATGGCACCCTCCCCGACAACGCGTTCTATCACTGTTGCATTGTAGGGCGGAACATAATCTTGCAGCATGTGCGACGAGCATGTTGCCTGAATTCCTTCAACACAAATATTGTCTTTGACTGCTATCCCTACCCCACAAAGATGACCTGTAGCTTTGCCTTCTCTGAGGTTTTTGTCAATTTCTCTAGCTTTGCTCAAAGCGGCCTTTTCAGTTGTTTCTACAAACGCATGAATCTTAGTCTCCACTTTTTTTATTCTTTCAAACAATGAGGAGATGTACTCCTCCGTCGTTACTTCTCCCCCTTTGATTTTCAGGGCTGTCTCCGATGCAGTAGCCTCAAAGAAGTTCGTCATGCCTACACAATCCTTGGGGCTTTAACGAAACTCCCTTTCAACCGAGGGGCGTTTTGCAGTGCCTTATCCTTAGGCAGGGAGCCGACCACTTCGTCGGGTCGAAAAACATTCTCAAGTTCGAGGGGATGATATGTGGGCGGAACTTCCGCCGTATCTATCTCATCAATTTTCCTGAAATAGGATAGGATATCGTTAAACTGCTGTGTGAAAACTTCCTCCTCTTCTTTTGAAAGTTCAATCTTCGCTAGCCAAGCAATGTGCTTTACTTCTTTTTTGGATATGCTCACTTTCCTGCTGGCCACTTACTTCACCTGTTATGGAGTCAGCCTAAAGCGGTCTCTCGGGAATAAGACTACTTCACGAATATTATCTTGGCCTGTTAGAACCATTGTAAGTCTATCCACGCCGAGGCCCCATCCAGCGTGGGGTGGCATGCCGAAATCGTAAGTTTTGAGGTGGTACTCAAAATTCTTTGGATCTAAACCCTGATCCTCCAACCTTTTGATCAGCATGGTTTTGGAGCTAACGCGGGTTCCGCCTGAAGCTATTTCAAGGGAACCGTACATGAAATCAAAGGCTTCACAAATCTCCTGTCTGTTGGGTTTCGGCATAATGTAGAATGGTTTTGAAGCTGTTGGCCAATCAGTGATGAAGTAGAATTGGGGGAGGACTTTGTCTAGGGCGCGCAAGCCTATTGTCGGCAAATCCTCTCCCCAGCTAATCGAAACTCCCTCCTTTTCAAGAATTCTTAAGATCTCGTCGTAGGCGTAACGTTTTAGAGGCAACTTCGGAATGCTAAGCTTCTGCCCGAGCAACTTCAATTCCATTTCATGCTCCCTAGCCACATCTCGAACTACTCGGGAAATCAATTGTTCCAAAACCTTCATAACATCCTCATAAGTCGCAAAGGCCTCCTCAAGGTCTAGGGAGGTTACTTCGCTTAGGTGCCGCAGGGTGCGAGACTGTTCCGCTCTGAAGACAGGTCCGATTTCAAAAACCTTCTCGAAGACGCTGACTAACTGCTCCTTGAAAAGCTGCGGGCTTTGCGCCAAGAATGCTTCTTTATCATAGAAAAGTAGGGGGAAAAGAGCTGCTCCTCCCTCTGTCGCAGAGGCTATAATTCTCGGTGTGTTTACTTCCAAGTAACCCTTCTCGAAGAGAAATTCACGAGCAGAAGCCAAAATTCTGCTTCTTATCTTGAATATAGCTTGGATTTTGTTCCTTCGCAAATCTACTACTCTAACGTCTAAACGTTTATCTAGATCCGATGCGCCGCGTAAGAAGAACTGCGGCGGAGGAGCCTCTGGCGCATCGGCCAATACTCGTATTTCCTCTGGAATTATTTCAGCTCCGTGAGGAGCTTTTTTGGCGCGTTTTACAGTCCCCAGAGCTCCAATTACGAATTGCCGGCCAAGCGTTCCAACTTTCTCCAAGACAGAATCTGGAACAGCATCCTTCGGAAATGCTAATTGAACCAGTCCTTCCTTGTCTTGGAGATCGATGAAGGTTATACCGCCGTGTTCCCGGATACCAATAACCCAACCTAAAACCAAAGTTTTCTTCCCGTGAAGTTTCGGCGTTATCTGCGTTGAATAATGCATCCTCCTCCAAGAGCCCAAGTCTTCAGTTCTAACCTTAGTCATTACGCTAACCTTTGGAATCGCTGGTCTATTGGGAATTGGCTGTGATATATGGATTTTGTAGTGGATTCTTCGAAGCAGCTTAGTCACCGAAGTTCTCTGCAGAATGGAACCTGTTTACATGTTCTAGTTAGAGACAAAATCTTATAGGTCTAAAAGCCAAAATTTCAGCTTGAGAATAGTGACGATGGATAAGGGTTGGGAAATCAGACAGTTCACGCCGCAAGACGTCGCAGCGGTTATAGAAATAAATGATACATGTTTACCTGAACACTATACCTCAGCTTTCTTTCTCGACCTTCACAATAACTGCCCCGAAGCCTTCCAAGTCGCCGAGGCAGACGGCAGGGTAGTGGGATATGTCATGTGCAGACTAGAGCATGGTTTTTCAGAAATCAGGCGATTCAGAATGGCTAAGAAAGGGCATCTCGTATCAATAGCAGTAATCCCAACTCATAGGCGAGTGGGAGTAGGAAAGGCTTTAGTATTAAGAGCATTGGAAGCACTGTGGAAAAACAGAGCAGAGGAATGCTTTTTAGAAGTCAGAGTTAGCAACGAGCCGGCAGTAAATCTCTACAAGAAACTAGGATTCAACACCGCGCGCAGAGTCCAGTGGTATTACAGCGACGGCGAAGATGC
>CAZAQQ010000192.1:0-3197 GCA_964487485.1 uncultured Candidatus Bathyarchaeia archaeon
CTTCGCTATTCCCTTGACCTGAAGCTCAAGGTAAGGTTCCGATTCCTCCACTATGATTATTGGTTCGTGTGCTTTGAGAAAGTCGGAGATAAGCTTCCTAGGAAGCGGATTGAACATACCTATTTTGAGTGTAGACGCCTCTAGGCCTAGTTTCTCAAGGGCTTCCCTACAGTAGTTAAAGGAAACTCCCGAAGTGATAATGCCGATTCTACCACTATCGTAAACCTTGTTGAACGGAGATTCCTCTGAGGCTTCCTCAGCGAAGTCCATTTTCTCCAGCAAAACAAGATGTCTCACTCTTGCGTTGTCAGGAACCATCACAAATTTTCTGAAATCCTTCACAAACTCAGGCTTTGCTTGTTTCTTCTCAATGGATCCTAGAACAACTTGGCTGCGAGTGAAGCAAATTCGATTTGCAAGGCGCAGTATGACTGGAAGCTCTAACTCCTCGGAGAGCCGGAATCCATATACCAGCATGTCCTTCGTTTCTTGGGGGTTTGATGGCTCCAGCCCTGGAAGATTACTTAGGAGTGCGTAGTATCGGTTGTCCTGCTGATTTTGGGAGTCATGCGCATAGGGATCGTCAGCTGTTAGAACAATTAGCCCACCGCGTACACCCGTGTAAGCCAGCGTCATTAGGGCGTCTGAAGCTATGTTCAAACCAACCGTTTTCATTGCTGCAAGCCCTCTAGCCCCGCATACTGCAGCTCCCGCAGCCACTTCCAACGCCACTATTTCATTCGTAGAATATTCCATGTACATCCCAGTTTTGCGAGCGATTTCTACTAAGGTATCGCCTATCTCGGAAAGAGGAGCTCCGGGATAGCAAGCCATGACTTGAACATCTGCTTCAATGGCTCCCCTAGCAATGGCTTCGTTGCCTAGCAAAAAATAGGGCTTGCCAACTTCGCCTTCAAGTACGGTGCTTGAGGCTGCCACAGCTACCACCTAGATTTTCACATGTTATGTGGGGTACTCAAACGTAAGTGTTTTCTGTCCGATGCCTAGGTTCTTATCAGATCCGCTTAGGCGGAATCCATTTTGGGAACGGACTGAGAGTCTGGATTGCCAGAAAGGCTTTTCTAGAAAAATCGCGTGGTTGCAGCTGGCCTAACCTGCTGTATCCTTGGCTAAGCCTTTTCTTTTTCAGTCTCCTTGACACAACCTTCGAAGATAGTTAATCCTTCATCAACTAGATCCCGAGTAATTGTTAACGGCGGGGCTACACGAATTGTTGAAACCCCGCAGGTAAGCATAGCTAAGCCTCTCTTAAAGGATCGGGATACTATCTCCTTCGCCTCTTCTATGCCTGAAGTCTTCGTTTTCGGATCCTTCACTATTTCAACACCGATCATCAAGCCTTTTCCCCTAACATCCCCTAGAATGGGGTGCTTACGCTGCATCTCTTTCAGCCGCTTTAAGATGTAGTTTCCTTGCTTTGCTGCATTTTCAAGCAGTCGCTCGTCCTTGATTACGTCAATGACTTCAAGTGCAACAGCGGCAGCAAGAGGGTTTCCCCCTAGAGTCGTGGCATGCGTACCTCCCTCCCAATCCATCAACTCCGCTCTTGCTACGGTAACGCCTAAGGGGATGCCTGAGGCGATGGCCTTTGCTACACAAAACATTTCAGGCAGGATTCCCCAATGTTCAATTGCGAACCATTTACCTGTTCTTCCCACCCCTGTTTGAACTTCATCGTCAACGATCAAGATCCCGTATTTGTCTGTCAATTTCTTCAATCGCCTGAAATATTCGGGCGGTGGAACAACATATCCACCCTCGCCTTGGATGGGCTCCACGAAGAAAGCAGCAACATCTTCTGGTGGGACATATTTTTTGAGAACCCATTCCTCGATGAAGTCCACGCACCAGTAATTACATTCTGGGTAGGATAATTTGAATGGACATCGATAGCAATAGGGGTAGGGTACTTGCGTAACGCCCGGCATAACTGGGAAGAAATGTCTTCTCTGAGCTGGTTTGCTGGATGTGAGACTGAGCGATCCCATAGTTCTGCCGTGAAACGCGCTGATATATCCCAAGAAAAGCTGCTTGCGGGTATGCCACCTAGCTAACTTGATAGCCGCCTCTACAGACTCCGTGCCACTGTTGCAGTAGAAGATCTTCTTCTCGAAAGTTCCAGGCGTAATCTTGCATAATTTTTCCCCTAATTCCAATATGGCTTCGTAGTAGAAGTCTGTGTAGGAATAGTGCAGCAATTTTCGGGCTTGGGTTTCTATTGCTCTTATGATTCTTGGGTGGCTGTGGCCTACGTTCAGGCATAAAATGCCCGAGTTAAAGTCTATAAACTCGTTCCCATCCACATCCCGGACTATACAGCCTTCCCCAGACTCAACAACAAGAGGATAAGGTCGAATAACTGAAGGTGAAATAAGGCTTTCATCTCTCCTAAGAAGCTCGCGAGCCTTGGGACCGGGTGGAGTAACCCTAATTCTCGATTGTCTAACCATGTCAGAAGCAAACTCCGCAGGAATAGCGAGGGAGTTGCAAACGTATGTCGAAAGTTCTCTAAAAATCTTTTGGCGAAATCAAGGCCGGAAGTGAAATGCCTTCGGAATTGATGCCTGTTCCGATGCTATGAATGCGAAAGCTTCTTCCCAAGCTTAATTTCAATTGTTGACACACTTGTTTTCCTACCATCTGGCTGACCCACTTCTTCTGTCCCGATTTCTACAGAATTGACCACCAAGTTGCTGATGAACGCTCTCCTAAGAAGTTCCACAACGTCAACGGCTGTTGAGATTGCGCGACCCCGCGCCCTTAGAACTATTTCGTTGATTCCTTTGTTAAATAGAGTTAAGCATGCAACAACGTAATTCATTGCAGGTTTCTTTCCAATTCGCACAAGATTGTCTTCTACGTCTTCCACTGACTACCGACCTCTAACGGCTGTACTATTCATGGAAATGTTCTTGGAAGATTAATCTTACTATAATAGCGCAGTTCGCTACATTACCCGCTTCAGATGGCAGATCGGCCTCCCATGAAGTATAGACAATAAATGCTCCATCCCCTGTACGCCTCCCACCTAGGTTCGAGATTTGAAGCTTGGATCCAAAAGCCGCTTAGCTTACAAACAAATTCTCGTAACACCTTTGGCACAATACCGATTAATGGGTTTCTCTTCATACTCAATGCAGCTGACTCAAAGAATGTGTTGGATACGAAACTGGGGA
>CAZAQQ010000193.1:0-3180 GCA_964487485.1 uncultured Candidatus Bathyarchaeia archaeon
GGGTCCACACTGATAGAAATAATTGTTAGTTGAGTTGAAGAAAACTTTCTTCCAAGCTCTGCTAGGTGTGGGATAGCTTCTCTGCAGGGGCCGCACCAAGTTGCAAAGAAATCTATGACTACGACTTTGCCTTGGAACTGATTTAGTGAGAATTGCTTCCCATTTATGTCGGTCAATGTAAACTCAATTGCCCTAGCGCGTTCTGCAATTGAGTATGGAACGATAAGCAAAGACAAAGTCACAAGAAGCAACAAAAGAGGTTTTCCACAGCTTGGCAAGGGGGATCACAACATCAGATCCTGTACAATCTTGGCAGTCAGCATCCTTGAAGGTGCTTTAACGAGATCGGCTCTCGCCTCTATCAATGCGTTTCTCTCTTCAGGCGAAAGATTCTCTTTTTTAAGCCGTTCTACCAGTCTTCTATCGATACCCAGAAGCTCTTTAGCAATCTTCATTCTTCCACCGCTGTTTTTTCATGCGTTTGTGTAGCTATTAAGGAGATATCTCGGATGTTGGCTATTGTTACTGTGAAGGCAGCTGGTAACTTGGCGTCCACGCCTAGGTGTGGGTTGTAGCCTACTCCATGGCCTTTCCCGCTTCTTCCAATTTGGGCTCTAGGTTCGAATTGCCTGACCTGTCTTTCATGTTTATGCGGCTGTACCTCTTGAAGTTTCAGGCCCTACACCAAAAATTATTTTAGCGGCTAGAAAAATTAACAGACGTTATACGTGTCTCTATTCTAGGGGACTTGATCTTGAAAACTGGGCATAAGCAGGCGGTTCTATTGGCAATATTCCTTTCGTTGACTTTCCTAGGTCTGATGGAAGGCCAGTACGAGATAGTGAGGTCTTTTGTCAGATTCTTATGCGCGTCCTGTTTAGGATTGGGATGATTGAAACCATATGAATATTGCCAGAGCGCGGAACTTGACGCAAGTGTTCTCGTTCATTCTTTCCAATCTAGGCTTTGACATCGCGTTTAAGACAGGGATCCCCTGTCCTTTCTTTTATTGCTACGGCTGTCCCTACGCAACATTCGCCTGTCCAATAGGAACCTTGCAACACTTCGTTATTTTTCCAGCATTTCCGCTATACCTCCTTGGCGCAATCGGGATGCTTGGCGTAGCTTTCGGCAGATTCTTCTGTGGCTGGGCCTGCCCTTTCGGAGCCCTCCACGATTTACTCGCATACATTAACAAAGCAAGGAACCGAAAGTTGAGGTCGTTTACCTACTCCAAGTTCCTGATGCTGTTCATCGTGCTTCTGGCGGCATGGTTTACTGTAGACACGTTTTTCTGTAAGTTCTGTCCATCAGGAAGCCTTTGGGCAGCACTTCCCAGCGCAGTTGTCTATCCCCAGCTGAATTTTGGCCTATTCTTTTACGTTCACATCGTAACCTTGGTCGTAACCGTTTGTTTGGGCTTGATGATCGCGAGATTCTGGTGTCGCTACCTATGTCCCTTTGCGCCAATAGGAATTTTCAACAGAATATCTCTAGCAACCGTTTCACTTGATCATGACCAATGCTCGGAATGCAACAAATGCCTTGAATCGTGCCCAATGAGTATACAGAAAGTCGAAGAAGTAGGGCGATCAAGCGACTGCATTGGGTGCGGCAGATGCGTCGAAGTTTGCCAGACCAAAGCCCTAAAGATAGGTATTAGAAGATGAAGATGTTGTTTTCTCATTCTCGAAGGCCTAACAGCACAGCGGCATATCGCCTAAGGCATATTCCATTAGCAAAAGGATCATTACTCACTTTCTCAGCCTTTTCTGGACAGATTCGCTTTCGAGTTCTCTGATGGCGTCGGAGGCTATCCAGCGGGCGGCCTTAGAATCAATTCGCTGGATTTCCTTAGCGGCTTTTATGGCGGCCTTGTTCAGGTTCGGATTTCTTTTCCCAATATTCCTCAACGCCCAGTTGACAGCTTTCTTTACGAAGTTCCGGTCGTCGGCAGCTCCGCGTTTTATCACTGGAAACAACTTGACGAATTTTTCATCCTCCGCCTCTTTGTCATGCCAAGCTAGGCAGGCTATCAGCGCGAAGGCGGTTCTTTTGACGAACTCTTCTTCGCGCTCAGACCAATCGAGGATTTTCTTCCAAGCGAGGGGCGTTTTCTCGAAGAGGTTCATACACACTTGGTCGCAGACATCCCAAGAGTTGATGCCCTTCGCCCAATCCTCCATCTGCTTCTCCGTCAACTTCTCAGGTTCGTCGATCATCGCTGCCACGATCCTTGCTTCAGGTATTCCCGTCTCCCATAACTTGAGCGCAAGCTTGTGATCCTTCCCAAACTCTTTCGCTATCTTGCGCATATCTGGAACCGATACTCCCAATCTTCGCTCAGCAACCATTCCGTATTTGGCCATCCCCTCCAGCTGATCCGGCCTAGCCCTAGCCTCTAGCTTATTCAGGACCTCTTCCACAGAAGGCACGTTCAATCTCCCTTTGTCTTTTTTCATAGATTTTTGGGAGATTCAAGCTCATAAAAATACCTTAATTAGTTTTGAACCTAGTTGCAGCTGCGAAAATGCTTCGAGTCCCTTGGTGCACACACTTGCCTACACGACGGAGGAGGCCTCATCCATCACCGAGATGCCTACCAGAACATATGGATACTAGTGGCGTTGCTTATCGCACTTGTGGGAGGCCTCGGCTTTATGTTTGGTCGCAGACGTCAAGTAATCCACCGAAAAGCTCCTCGGAAGAGGGTGCGCTGAGAGAAAGTCAAATAGTACTTCCTGACTTTACGAACAAGGCCTACCTCGAAACCACCTAGAATTCATATAACATCCACGCGGAAGCCAGAACCCCACTTTTACTCATATCCCCGGCGGTGGTAGAATAGCTCACCTTATCATCCGCGGTTATTTCACATCGGCCTGACCTCACATCTCTATTCGGTGAGCATTGGTAGATTCGATTGATCATATAATGCGGACATCTCGGTTTTTGTGAAAGACCTCTGGTTGACACTTGAGACTCCAAATCGTTCTAAGAGGTTGTTATGGTACTTCCTAACAGAGGCATAGGCAGCCTCGTCGCGCGAGTTTGGCGCGGCCGCTGGGTTTCGGAGCGTTATTGTTGCTAGAATTGGTTTCGAAATTCGTAGGTTCATACCTCGGAAGGTTCGAACCTACATGAGAGCGATTAGGCTGTGACTTGTATTCTTGCTGCGTC
>CAZAQQ010000194.1:0-3150 GCA_964487485.1 uncultured Candidatus Bathyarchaeia archaeon
GGATTCGACTTAATAGCACTATTAACCATCCTAAGCGGCTCGTAGTGGGCCCTAGCTAACTTTCGGGATAAGATTACAGCGCCCATAGGGGTTTCAAAAACCATTTAGGCTCGTTGAACATCTATAAGGTTTAGAAGAATCTTTCATAACGGTAGGTAATCGGGCAATAGAGATTTCCTAGGTGTGTGCTCTGCCTCGGGAAGCTGGAAGACAATCATGAAGTTAGTAAGTATCTTTGGCAGCAAGGAACAAACGAGGCTTTTGGAGCATTTGCTTGAAAACAAGGGAAAAGTCTTCAATCAAGCCATTTTAGCGAGATTCCTCGATGTCTCGCCATCAACAATTGCGCGGATTGTGCTGCCTTTAATTCGAGAGGGAATAGTTTTGTATGATCGTTTTGAACAGGGCATGAAGATTATATGTCTGAACGAAGAGGAGGAGAAGACGAAAGTTCTGCTGGAATTTTATGAGAAGATAAAACGGCTATGATTCTTGCTTTTTTGAACTCGGGTTAAGCTGGTTAGATTGAAAATAGTGAGGATGGATCTTAAGCACGGCATAGTCAAGGTTATCGTTGAAAGCCTTGACGATCTATGGACCCTTTACAATGTTGTTGAGAAGGGCGATTTGGTCTACGCGAGGACAAGTCGAGAAGTTAAGATGGAGGATATTGGCCGTCCTTCAAGTAGAAGGGTGCCAGTTTCTCTTGAGCTTAAAGCAGAGAAGGTATTCTTTGACAAGGCTGTGAATAGGCTTAGGATTCACGGAGTCGTTACGAAGGCTCCTGAAGAGCTGAATATTCAGGGAGCCCATCACACGATCAACTTGAAAGTTGAGGACTCCGTTACAATCGTTAAAGAGTTTTGGCATAACCACCAGTTGGAAAGGATGAAGAAGGCAGTTGCTGAACAGGAACCAATTACCATAGTCGCCATAGACCAGGAGGAATGTTGCATAGCAACTCTCCGGGCCTATGGTGTGGATGTGAAAAGTGAGTTGAGGTCAAGTCTTCCTGGAAAACTTGAATATGAAAAGCGAGAGGAGGCTATGAAGAAATATCTAAATGATGTCGTTAAATTCTTGGCATCTGTGCCAAAGCCTCAAAGAGACAAGATCGTGATCGTGGGGCCGGGGCTCACCAAGGATGCTTTTCTCAAGTTTATCAAGGAGCATGATCCTGAAATCGCTTCCAGCATAGAGGCTGTTAAAGGCGTGAGTAGCGGCGGAATATCTGGCGTAAACGAATCTTTGAGAAGCGGAATAATCAGTAAGGTTGTGAAGGAGGCGAGAGCAGCCAAGGAGACGATGCTTGTCGAAGAGGTTCTCGCCCGGTTAGGGGCATCACGGGGAAATGTTTCCTTCGGGCTAGAGGAAGTTGAAAAGGATGCTTTCTCAGGCGCGGTTCAGACACTACTTGTTTGCGATCAGGCATTACGGGAGGCTGATGAAGAGGAGAGAAAAAGAATTGAGGGAATCATGAGGGCTGTTGAGAGCAAGGGTGGGAAAGTCATGGTCATCAGCAGCGAACATGAGGGAGGTCAGAAACTAATCTCGCTGGGCCGTGTAGCTGCTCTTCTGCGCTACGCTAAGCATTGGTCATAGGACTTGATTGCACAAGTGATTCTACCTCGACAGATGAAAAAGCAGTCGGGGTATTAGCCGAATTCGAATTGAATTTTTCAACGAAGGTTTCTTAGAATTTCCAGAAACTCGGCATCGGATAAAGCGCTTGAACGTTCTTCAGACTTCATTTTCACTTGAGCTACTACTTCTTTCACTTTGTCTTCGGGCAGGTCGTAACCAACTTCTTGAAGTTTGGCCTTTACAGCATGGGTTCCTGTAAGTTTTCCCAGCAGCAACCGTCTTTTCTGGCCGACTAGTTCAGGAGGATAAGGCTCGTATGTTACAGGGTTCTGAAGTACGGCGTGTTGATGTATACCCGAGGTATGCACGAATACGTTGTCTCCGATAACAGGTTTGTTGGCTGGGAGTGAAACCTTAGAGAGTTCCTCGATCATTCTGCACAATTCAGAGAGCTTTGTCGTATTGTAGATTTGGACGCCATACAGGTTGTGTAGACAGATGATGACTTCTTCCGTTGCTGCCACACCTGTTCTTTCGCCAAGCCCGTTCGCACAAGTAGATAATGCTGTGGCTCCTGCTTCAAATGCGGCTATTGTATTCGCTACGGCCAATCCATGGTCGTTGTGGCAATGGATTTCAATAGGTGCGTTCACGACTTGGCGGATTGAGTAGACCAAGTTCCTGATTGTAACGGGAGTTCCAACGCCAAGAGTATCCACTATCCTAGCCCTATCGACCCCTGCCTCAATAACTGTCGCAAAAGTTTTCTTCAGAAATTCAATGTCAGTTCTAGTCGAATCTTCTGCGCTGTACGAAATGTACAGCCCATAACCCTTGGCATGCTCTACGGCTTCTACTGCTTTTTCAAGGTATTGTTCCCGCGTCATTTTCAGCTTGTATTTCAGCTGGGTGTCTGAGGGGGGAAAGGAGATTACGATGCCGGAAGCTCCTGTTTCGGCGACAGCATCTATATCAGCATGCACAGCTCTAGCGAAGCCGAAAATTTTGGCTTTTAACCCTTCGCTAACTATTGCGGATACAGCCTCTCTCTCACCCGGGGAAGCTGCGGGGAAACCTGACTCTAGCTGCTGAATCCCAACTTCATCGAGTTTTCTGGCAATAGCCAGCTTACCATCGATGTTGAAAACAACTCCAGGAGTTTGTTCGCCTTCTCTTAATGTCGTGTCGTGAATGACTACGTCTGGAGGAATATCCTTCATTCTATTATCCCGCTAGCCTTTAGGCGTTCTTCCGCGTAGTGGTCTAATTCGTAGGTAGTTTCAGCTGAATGTCGGCTTGCCTTTGCGCTTTCCTTCATTTGAGGTTCCTGCCCACACATGGTTTCGCTGCTTTTGTATGTGTATATTGGGTGAGGGATCAGAATTCGATGAATTTTGGGAACGATGCTTTGAAATCCAAAGGGTTAATTAGGGTTATCTTGGAAAAGGAGCTGTTCACAAATGTTTCCTAGCGAATGTCGAACCGTGAAAAAACCCTTCTTAAGCCTTTCGGTGAAATAAAATGTCCGTAGCCGCATTGGATAAAACCGACTTGAAAATCCTGTCC
>CAZAQQ010000195.1:0-3133 GCA_964487485.1 uncultured Candidatus Bathyarchaeia archaeon
ACTTTCACGGCTTCACCTACTCAACCCATCGCGGAACCACATACAACGCCTATCTAATTATTGATAAAAAAACAGCCTTGGTCGACAGCGTTTACAACCCTTTTGCGGGAGAGATGGTGGAGAGGATTAGGGAGGTCATCGATCCGTCGAAGATAGATTATGTCGTGGCTAATCATGTTGAGACAGATCATTCTGGAGCTATCTCTGAAATTTTGAAGCTGGCTCCTAAAGCAAAGGTAGTGGGCACTGCTAAATGTAAAGAGGGATTGCAGAAACATTACTTTGGTGACTGGGATTTCCAAACTGTAAAAACTGGCGACGAAATAAGCTTGGGCGAGAGAAGTTTAAGATTCATTGAAGCCCCTATGCTTCACTGGCCGGACAGCATGTTTACCTACGTTGAGAAAGATACCCTTCTCTTACCTAACGACGCATTTGGACAACATTTAGCGACCTCAAAACGGTTCGATGATGAAGTTGACGAGAAAATACTGATGGAAGAGGCAGCTAAGTATTACGCCAACATTCTGTGGCCGTTCAGTCAGCTGGTAATAAGGAAGATTGAGGAAACTCAGAAACTAGGCTTGAAGATTAGCATGATTGCTCCAAGCCATGGCATCATCTGGCGTAGCCATCCAACAAAGATAGTTGAAGCCTACCTCAGATGGGCGAAGGGGGAGGCGGGAAAAAGGATTCTTGTTGTGTACGACACTATGTGGGGTAGCACTGAAAAAATGGCTAAAGCAATAGTCGAAGGTACTGTTAGCAAGGGTGTTGAAACTATGTTGTTCAGGCTTCCATTTTCAGATAGAGGAGATATCATTAAAGAACTCCTCGAAGCAAAGGGGATAATCATTGGCTCCTCAACCATTAACAACAGCGTTCTACCAACCATGGCTCCATTTCTAGAAGAACTGCAAGGTCTAAAACCGAGGAACAAGATTGCTGCTGCTTTCGGCTCCTATGGCTGGGGAGGTGGGGCTGCTAAGGCTATTGAAGAGAAACTGGAAAAGGCGGGTACGGAAATAGTTGCCCCTGCAATGACTGTTAGGTGGGTTCCTGACAGGAATGAAATCCAGAAATGTATCGAGTTTGGAAAAGAATTTGCGAAGAAGGTAGCGGAAATCAAATAGTTCTAAATATGTTTGTTCTTTAACGCTCGGTTATGGCAACTCCGATCGTGACTAGGAGAGCTCCAATAGCGAAGAAAAGGTCTAAAGGCTCTAACAAGACGATGTGGGCGATTGAGACAGAGACTGCGGGTATGAAGAAAAGGAAAACCCCTGCTTGAGTCGCAGAAACATCTTCTAAAGCCTTACTCCAAAGAAGATATGCTAGACCTGAGCAAAGCAGACTTAAGAAAAGTAGCAGAAACCAAATCCAGGCATGTGTAGGCAGAACTGGCTTCTCAAAGGTGAGTACGATTGGGAGCATGAATAATGTTCCCAAGATCATTGAGAACGTGGTAACCTCGTCTGCATCATATTTCGACAGAACATTTCTGCCGAGTATAGAATAGAATGCCCAACATAGGGCGGCATCGAGAGATAGTAGATCTCCAACCACTCCCATTAGATGAAGCGACCATTCTAGTGGTCTTACGATTATGATAACGCCGAAAAATGCGACAGCTACACCAAAGACGCGTCGCAAAGTCATTCTTTCTTTCAGGTAGAAGTGGTCTAATAATGCAATGAAAACCGGGTTTGCCGAAATTATTAAGCTGGAGTTCGAAGCTGTTGTGAATCGCAACCCAAAATTTTGAAAGGCTTGGAACAAGGTTACGCCTGTCAAACCCAGCACGGAAAAGGTTTTCCAGTCTTTGACAATATTTCCGCCAATTGCATGTCTTTTCCGAGAATAGGTAATGGCTGTGAGGAGAGGGAGAGCTATTAGGAAACGTAGAAAAGCCAAGGTTATGGGTGGAATCTCTTCAAGTCCTAGTTTAAGCGCTGTGAAAGATGAACCCCATAGAAAGACAACAAACGAAAGCGTCAGGACAGTGACTAATTTCATGTTGTATTCATTCTTGTTATGCTTGCTCAAAGTTTCTTAGATTCTCAAAATGTTAAAGTCTTTTATATACGATTGCGGACAGGGGGAGCGGGCCGGAAGGGACTTGAATTCAAATGGGTATGAGTCCCTAGCTCTCATGTCATAATATTTTGTTGGCTAACAATAGTGGATTGTGATTGAAAACGAGGCTTGCTTTAAGTACTATTTGGCAACTGGGTTATTTCGCTGGAACAGACATGAATAGAGAGAAGAAGTCGAAGGTTAAAGAGCAAGGTAGTCATTAAGCATAGTGATTTCCTTGAGAATGGTTGCTGTGGAGAGGCTACGTGGAACTCGAGGTCGACCGAGCGTCCCTGGGCATTCCGTAGCGGATATGCTCTCAATCACCTATCTGGCTTCAATTTCCAGAAAGTTCGGAATTGATGTGGCGAAGTTTTTTGAGTGTATTCACAAAGCGTGGGTGCAAGGGAAGTCTTCATTAGATTGCATATCTATCAAACAACGTCAAATCATGAAAGACGGCTGTGTTTTTCTAATAACCAAGAATGAGAGAGTGGTTGCGCAGCTTAAGCTTTCTCCGAAGGTGCTGGAACATCTGCGTAAAGCTGATGTCTCCAGTTTTCGATTTGAAAGTCGACCCGCCGCTAAACAAAATAAGTTAAAACCCGACGATTTAGAGATCAAAGATCTGAGCTCTGAAATCAAACGCTTCAATCTAAAAGCAAGGGTTACGGAGAAGCCGATGCCCAGAACGGTTTTCTCAAAGTTTGGCGAAGCTCTTCTTGTTTCGACAGCAACAATTGCTGACCGAAGTGGCAAAATTGGGCTCACTCTTTGGAACGACCAAATAGGCTTGATCTCGGTGGGAGACTTGTTACATATCGAGAATGCGCAACTGAAGAAGTTTCGAGGGAAACTACAAGTCAGAGTTGGGAAATACACCAAGCTTCGCGTAATTGAAAACGAACAGGGATTTGTGAATAAACAATCGCTAATCTAACTACCAGAACCTAGGGATATGCGTTGTCAATGGAAAAAGAGGAGAAGAATGAACCCCGAGTTAAGTTGAGATGTACTAGGTGTGGGGCGAAGTTCGACAGCAAACATGATAAGATAC
>CAZAQQ010000196.1:0-3126 GCA_964487485.1 uncultured Candidatus Bathyarchaeia archaeon
AGGTTCTTCTGCAGGAAGTCAACCTTTTGCCCTCTTGTCAAGCTTCCCTTGAAGAAGGCATCAAAGTCCAAGTCTTCGGAGAACCTCTGGACTCCAGCCAAGTATATCTTATTGAGCGCAGTACCGCCCTTGCAAACAAGAATCGCTCTTGATCTTACCTTTCTCGACATCACGATAGGGCTTAGCCTTTTCCAAATATCAAAAACCCTTGCTTCCTTCAGGACATACTGGAGACCTAGTCCTGTGCTGGCTGCTATCTTCCTTGCTTCTCTCAGCTCAACCATGCAACCACCATGACAGGAGCCTGTTCTCGCCTATGTTGTCGTAGACTTGCCATTCATGCACAAGCTTTCCTTCAGGCCGCCCGGGGTCAAGCTTTGTCTTCACTCTCACTCTGGATTTCAGGTAGTTGAGAACTTTCTTGGGCACCTTGTACTCGGTCTTGATGAGCAGTGAGAGGAGGTAACCGATTTTCTGACATAGGCTGTCAGAGGCAAATTTTCTCAAGTATTTCAAGAATTCCTCCCAATACATGCTGTCGCATGCGTGAAGCGACTTGAGGATCTCGGGATAGCCTCCGGCGTACTGCGGATGAAAGAAGCAGTCGAAAAACGTTTTTGAAATAGTTGAAACCGTATAGCCGTCCTTCTTTTCATAGCCGGTGTAGCGGTTTCGAAAAGTGATGGCCTTGATCTCGTATTGCTTAAGCACGGTGAGGGTTTCAGACTTGTTCCTAGTTGCGACATAAACTGTGAACGGCTCGTACTCGCTTAGGTCATGAACCTTGAGCGCGCTGTGAAAGGCAAGATAGCCATCAAAAAGCTTTAGCGCAGCTTTGAACGGATCTTCAAGGTAGACCCTTCCGCTGAGTGCTGCGCTGGCTGGCAACCTGAGATAGACTCCTTTGCCTAATGAAGTGACCCATCCCTTTCTTTTCAGACGCTGAACTAGCACCCGGATATGCTCATAGGAGAACGGCGCCTTCAGCTCCTTGAGGTCACTAACCCTGAAAACGTTCCGGCCCTCGGACTCTAGCGTAAGATAGAGTTGCTGCTCCCGATGACTCAATGGTTGCGTAGTGAGGTTTTTCTTCATAATGTTACTATGGTCGTCACAATTTAAATACTTTTTTCTCGATGTAAAAGTATGCAGAATGTTACTACCATAGTCACAAATTGCGGACAAAGTAACCAACGCCGAAGAAGGACAGAAAGAGGGGATGAGGCAATGCGCCCAATAGTAGGACACTTGAAGTTGAACCCTGAATACTAGTCACTGCCTAGGCGTTACACCTAGGATTCAGAACCATCGGCTTTAAGTTATCTGCGATCCAAATATGAAAAGTGAGGAACGACATCTACAACAGAGAGCAGACCCTGAAGAACGCGCTAGAAAAAATGCGAAGTTCTGAAGAGCTTTCTATATCAACAAGGATCCTCATCATGAAATTCTATCACGAATGTCTCGCTCAAGGCCTAAGCACTGCGAGGCTTGTGAAATATCTCTACTCTTTACACCAGTTTTCACTGATGCTAGGCAAGCCGTTTGATAAGACAGCGAGGGAAGACGTCATCGAGCTTGTCGAAAAGATCGAGGGAAAGCAAGACTGGTCTGACTGGACCAAGCAACACTAAAGTCACGCTGAAGAAATTCTACAAGTGGCTCAGAGGCCTGGACGGAAAGGGAGTATATCCAGAAGAAGTAGCATGGATAAGGACAACGATGAAGAATGGAAACAACACGCTGCCCACTGGTGTATACCCCCTACCCCTTTCAACTCACCGTAAATCCTAAGCATCTGCTACAGTTTTTCCATGGCTTCCATGATTTTCACATAGCTTTCCAAGCTGCATCTCCAGCCCGCGGAAATCATCTCTTTTACCGCTTGTTTGGCTCTTTCTTTTGTAACCAGCCTTTGAAAGACAGCTCTCATCAAAATGTGTGGCGTACCAACGTAGGATAATCCATAGATTCTCGCGGTTTTTCTAGCTACTTCATCGTCTATAACCGCTATTCCACTACGCTCTTTGGCAATGGCTAAAACCTCAGCATCAGTTATATGAAGCCCCCTTGTTTCCGAAAGGCTCGCTAAGAATTTTCGGTTCTTGGTCTCAGCTATTTTGAACACATTGTTTTTGAAAATCTTCTCCAAAATGATTGCGTCGGGAACACCCTTACGCTTTCCTTCATCTACGACCTCTTTCTTAACATGTGGCGATGTCAGTTTTTCACCTTTTAAGTCTTCAAAAACCTTGCTTAACCCTACTTTGGTTATGTAAATTAATGGTGTAGCATTAAAAACAAGTGGCTTCACTTGGACTCCGCCACTGATGCTTCCTTGATTTCCTTCTCGATTTCTTCAGGCGTATACCTCACCCACTCCACGTTACGCTGTTTCACCAAGTCAGCGAACTCCCAAAGAGAAAGCTTAGCCATTTCCGCAGCCTTGGCAAAAGTCACTTTCCCATCTCGCAAAAACTCCAAAGCAGTTTGTTTCCTCCACTCCTCCATTCCCATTTCAAGGAAAGTTCTAACCACCGTAGCCTTGTCCAGCTTTTCACGCTCAGCCACTTCGAGAATTTCCCTCTCAATTTCTTTAGGTATCCTCACCGCCAAGGGTTTAAGTGTCAACATGACCGCCGTATACGAATGATGTCACATGCATACATAAATGTCTTGCGAGAAGCTCCAAGCATAGTATACCTGGAGGTTTGCGGAACCTTGGCTGGGAGAGTGAGCCCGGAAGTAGCGAGAAATTCTAGGCAGAATTGTTCATCCGGAGCTTCTAGTCGACTGTAGCAAGGATTTTTGCCTTTCAGCATACTCACTTTGCCGTACCTTCGAAATATGTGCGATTGATGCGTTATATCTCAAAGTTGCCCTAGAAAGAGAAGCCATGCTTGTGTCGCTGGACAAGGAAGAATTCATAGATAACGTTAGAAGGAAGGACTCGACGGTGGAAGCCTACCACATTTCAGAGTTCCCGCAGTAACAAGATCCGGTGAGAGAGGCTTGATTATCCGCCGGTAAGCTGGGCTTTTGTTAAGCTGTCTGTTCGCGAGTAGGTGTATGGGAACCATCCCCAAATTTGGCATTGAACCGTTGACTTCGCCGTGAAAACTTCGC
>CAZAQQ010000197.1:0-3088 GCA_964487485.1 uncultured Candidatus Bathyarchaeia archaeon
AATGTACCTCTATGAAAGAGACTTATTCCCCTTAGCCTACGTAGATGCGTCCGTCGGCAAAGGAATGGTTTCATGGTCTTTAAGGGACTCTGGAGAATGAACACTATGGAATTCCTCCACTCAAAATCATGAAGCTAAATGTAGAAACAGAGCAAAGTGGAAAAATACCCAGCATCAACGATCCGATCTCAAAGATAAGCGTTATTACAGATGGCCAAAATTTTTCCCTAGACTCAGGAACCGAAGAAGAGAAAATCCCAGAAGCCCTTAAACTGTTGAGGCACTATGCACAGTTAATTGCCTCTGGAAAGGCTGATCTACACGATTTAGTCGTAACGAAGCAGCTGTCAAAACACCCTTACGAATACCACAGTGACTCACTTCAAGTTGTAGCGGCTAGACAACTCTTGAAGGAAGGAGTGGAAATCTTTCCAGGACAAACAATTAGGTACATCATTCTCGACGAGGCTAACAAGAAGCCTGACAAAAGAGTAATTGCAGCTGAACTTTTTGAGCCTAGTACATGTTACGATGTGAATAAGTACTTGGGGCTTCTACTATCCTCTGCCGAAACCATTTTCGGCCCAATCAACTATACATTCGACAGACTCGGAGACCTATCATGGCTAACTGGAGATGCAAACAATCCTTCAGACGAGGCCCAAACTGAAAACATTAAATTCAAGTAAAAGCAAGCTAGTACACGCCGATGACGAGGAAATTCGACAGCGACTAAAGGATGAACTTATCCTGGGGTAGCTGAGGCCTAAACAAATGGATTCCCCACAGGATCGATTTATCAAAACCTGAGGGGAACTCCTGGCAAATGCCTAGAAGCTCAACATCCCAGTCAAAGGGCAGCTTTACTACGTCTCTAACAGGGCAACATTGCATGGTGATGGCCGAACTATTCTTCATGCTTTTCCGAGGGATTCTCTCAGCTTGATCTGAACTGGGCCTAGTTTTCCGCCGAAATTGACAGCTGTGATCTTCTTTACGCCCGGAACTTGGGTCGCAGCGGCTATGCCAGCAGCCGTAGCCTTCTTGACAATATCTGCAGTAAGACCGTTATAGACGAGTTCATAGACGCTTTTCGTTCCTTCAGGCACTTGGCTGTTTGGTACAACGGATCTAAGTGCAGGGCAAAACGGGTGATTGGTTGAAGCTGGAAGCTTATACTTCATCGATCCAACCTTCGAACCAGATCGACAGATTCCGCCCGGAAACGTCAACACTACACCCTCGATTTTCCCGATGGCTTCAACTGCTTTTTCCGCAGCTTCAAGTCCAGCTTTCAGGCTTTCGGCCATAATTATGAAGTTTCCTCCGGCAACTGCGCGTTTCACCCCGAATCTGTCTTCTATTATGAATTCCCCCTCCATCACTGGGATTCTCCAGATTTTCCTGCCAGCTAAAGTATCGGCCTTCTGGAAACCGTCTCCGAACAGCTGGATCGCAGTACCAACCTTGATTCTTTTCTTAGCCATCGGCATAGCATCGAAAGCAGCAGTTGTCGGGCAAGTCAAAATACATTGACCTATGCGACCTAGCATTTGGAGCTTTAACTCCATGCCTGTCCTGTGATAGATCTGTATGTAGGCACCGGGTCTCCCATCCGGTGTCTTGTCTGGAGAAACCAGTGTGCCCTCAACCCCAGCTTCAGCCGGCGACATTATTATTGAAGAAGCAAAGCCTGTTGCGGCCCTAGCTGAGGTTAAAGCCCACTTCTCATTTTCAGCCGTGATCAAAATTCTAGACGCAATCATTGGAAAAGCTTCAGCGAAGGTATCCTCTATTTCCACACCAGATGACAACTCAATACCTCCATGTGAGCGCAACCTATGCAGTTTTCTACTTTATGAGACTTCCCAGTATTTGAAGCCTCCTTCATGAAGAAGTTGATTCTCTAAGTTGTCCCCTTGCCAATTCGATGCTTATATAGCATCAAGGCTTGCGTAAGTGTTATACGAGCTTGCCAACCATCTCTATGGGACAGAAGGTGAAGAACATGGCCGTTAAAATTGGCTTTGTAAAAGTAGGAAACATAGGCTCTGCGCCACTTCTAGAATTTCTCCTCGACGAAAGAGCTGAGAGACAGGACATTGATGTTAGGGTGGTGAGCACTGGAGCGAAGATGAGTCCTGAAGGAGCTGCCGAGGTAGCAGCGAAGATACTTGACTTTAAACCTAACTTCGCAGTGACAGCAAGCCCGAACGCAGCGTTACCAGGCCCGGCCAAAATAAGGGAAGTACTGAAAAATGGAGGCATCCCAACCGTTGTTGTATCTGACAGCCCAGCGAAAAAATCTACCAAACAGATTGAGGAAATGGGCTTCGGCTACATCATAGTCGAAGCCGATGCCATGATAGGTGCTAGGCGTGAATTCCTAGACCCCGTGGAGATGGCTTTGTTCAACGCCGACTTGATCAAGGTTCTATCCATAACCGGAGTCTTCAACATTCTATGTGGAGAAATGGATAAGTTGATTGAAACCTTCAAGAAAGGAGCGAAGCCAACCCTGCCGAAGATAATGGTCGACAAGGAGAAAGCGGTAGAAGCAGCAGGATTTCAAAATCCCTACGCCCGAGTTAAGGCTATGGCAGCCTATGAAATGGCGAGGAGAGTAGCTGACTTAACCGTGGAGGGATGCTTCGTCGTAAAAGAATGGGAACGCTATACACAAATAGTAGCTGCAGGCCACGAAATGATGCGTGAAGCCGCACGGCTTGCTGACGAGGCTAGGGAAATAGAGAAAAGCGGAGACCTCGTGCTCAGAATGCCTCACCACGATGACGGAACTGTGCTGTCGAAGAGAAAGCTGATTGAGAAACCTAAGAAGTAATCAGTTGCCTATTTCCCAACAAACCTCACTTTTTTCATTCAAGAACCAGTTCCGATCTTATACTCTCGTCTGCTCTTTCAGTTAATGACTGAGCTAGTGCTAACCTATTGTCAAGGCTAGAGTGGCGTGCTACAATTTTCGCTATTCTATGCGTTAGCGATTGGTTCTATTGGACAGCTTCGACTTTTTTAATTTCAGGAATTTTCTTTTTCAAGAATTGTTCTACTCCCCATTGAAGGGTCATCT
>CAZAQQ010000198.1:0-3032 GCA_964487485.1 uncultured Candidatus Bathyarchaeia archaeon
ATCGGTTTTGCCCAATTCAAAATTAGTCGTGGAAAACAGCTGAAAGTTTTTCGTAAGTCTCTTGGAGATGCTCAGAAATAACCTTGGTCTCTGCCACGACTGGCATGAAATTCGTGTCGCCCAACCATCTGGGAACAACGTGAACGTGGAAATGGTTTTCCCCAGCTCCAGCAACCCTCCCGATGTTGGCGCCTACGTTGAACCCATCAGGCTTCATCAATTTCTTCAGAGCTGCTATGCTTTTCTTGATTAAGCTCACTATCTCCATCGATTCATCATCGCTCAGTTCTTCAAAATCAACCAAATGCCTGTAGGGGCTTACCATCAAATGGCCATTATTGTAGGGAAAGATGTTTAGAGCTACAAAGGCTTTTTTTCCTCGGTAAACCAAATAGTTCTCCTTATCTCGACTTTCCTTGCTCTTAATGCACAGAAAGCAATCCTCATCCTTCTTGGCAGTTACATATTGCATTCGCCATGGGGCCCAGACTTGTTTCATGTTTCCCACTGCCTCTAGGTTAGAGCTGTTCAACAGATGAAGGTTACGCATACTGGATGAGAACCCGAGCCGAATTGCCAAGCGAGTTAGGAGCGTTGAAACTTCAATTCTTTCATGCGTTCGTCTAGAGTTTCTTGGAACTTTGTTCTCTCCAGAATTCTTTTCTTCAACATTTGAATTCTCTCAACCGGAGTTGGATCAACGCCTCTAGCAATTGCGAGATAGTAGCTCACGTAATCGCAATAGTATATCGCGGACAGCAGTCTTCCCAGAACGGTTTCCGCTTCCCCACGTATTTCGTTCATGTCACTTATGCCGCTCTTTTCAAGAAGGCTTTTCATCTCCTCTATCCCACTGATTTCCTCTTGACTTTCCCCATTGTCTCGAACAAAGATTATGGAGAAAACCGAGTTCAAAGCCTTACCCCAACCTTCAATCTCGTTATGACTGGCTTCCGGTAGGAAGTCGACCTTAGCTGAGACTTTGCTGTTCTCATTGAATTGATTCTTCAATCTTCTTGCTACACTGTCCACTCGCCTCAGAGAATAAATGATTGGAAACTTGCCTACTAGGCTTAGGGCCAACCTCTTGGCTGGGTTCTGCTGTACTGGAATCGAAGCACCAACTTTCTCCCTGATCTTTCTCAGATTCTCGACAGCAGATTTGATTTCCCTCTCAGCATTCTCTATCAGCTCCAGTCTTTCCATAAGCAGGGCTGGGGCTACGAACAAATATGGTAAGGCAGCTCTGGGTTGAAGACCCTTCTCAACTTTCACCAGAGGAATTCCAAGCTCTGAGCAAATCTTTTCAAGTCTCCCTCCAGAGCATACGCCTGCTAGAACGCAGTTTCTTTCGTAAGCTTCTAGGAACTGGTTGAGGGTTTCCGCAGTCTCCCCTGAGTAGCTGATAGCAATCACAGCCGTTCTTCGATTGGCATAAGCTGGTAAGTGGTAATCCCTGCAAACCTGAATTGGTAGGCCAACACGACGCTCAACCCAGTTGCATATAATGTCTCCTCCGATCGCAGAGCCTCCGACTCCAGCTATCACACAATTAGCTATTTCCTTGCTGAGAAATTCCTCTAGACTAGATTTCTTCACGATGTCCAAGGCAGCTAGGTAATGCTCAGGAACGCTACTTATGGCCTCAAGCATGTCAGCTTGGTCTATTTTCCGCATTTCCTGCAAATCATCAAGCAGTTCCATCAATAACCCCGATATATTGCCTGTTCCTCCAAGTAAAAGATGTAGCTATCGAAGGTTGCAGACTTTCATGGGCGCATCATTACCGTTTGGATCCGGCAATCAAGAATCCGATCAGCAAATCCTCTCTAAAGCGGAAAGATAATCCTCAGCAAGCCTGAAGAAAGATGCTGCACTCCCGGTAAGTGCAAGTCAGTTCGAGTTATCTGTTACTAAGTGGTTGGAGCCCGCAGACTAAGTCACGAGGTCTTTCACAGCCTGAAACATTTCCTCCATCGATTTCAGGGTTAACTCAACAGCGTCCGCTGTCAAGGCTCCGTGATAGAAGCCAGCCGCATGCAAACCCTCTGCAGCAGTCTCAGTCAGCACTATTTCCCTCTTCCCCGTTTTCCTGTATAACTCACTAGCCATCTGCGAGAAGCCTCTATGCTCTGTTATTTCTTTGCCAGCTGCGTACATCAGGAATTGAGCCATCGCACCCCATCCCTTCTCGCAGGCTTCCCGCAGTTTCACATCTTCCAGCGTTTTCTTAAACCCCTCAAGTTCCAATCTTGCCTCTGAAAGAAATTTTCCCGCCAATTTCAGCCTCTCTTCCCTGTTCATTATTAAAAACCCTTCACACTGGAGAATTTCTAAACGAATTATTATTGGTACTTGGATTTAAGGTAAGTATGTTTTGAGGCGTGAGCATTTCGAGGTCAGTGCTATCTGATATAGTTGCTGTATCAGGTGGTGGGTAAGATATTGCCGGAATTCTATTTTGCGGCAACGCTTCTTCTACAATACGCTTTTGGCTTTTTCCACTTGGTAATTTGGATCCACTAGAGAGCGTTCAGGCGTCAAGCTGTTCAAAATGGCGAGAGTAGCGTAAACAGCTTCCTCTGTTCTCACAGTTTCAGTCCCCTGCTCCGGGATAGCGTTAATGGCTAAGTTAGCTACCTGCTCCATTGATGAGTTCTCCCTCGTTAGTATTTCACGCAGTCCTTCGCTGGGCGACCCGAAAAGTATGGTACATTTTTTAGCCTGCCCCATTTCCTTAGCCAATTGCGCGGACATATTGCGAATCGACTCGCCGAATTTAGAAGTCGCAATCACGAAGTTTCCGTCACCCTTCCTGACACTTCGGGACAAAGACCTGTCGGAAACGGTGACGTTATACCCCCAGTAGAATGGTATTTCGTTCTTCAAGCTAAGCTGAACTTTAGGTGGTTCCCCGGCTTCCAATATCTTCACGGTAATTCGTTCATTCACTTTAAGTTTCGGAGCTGGAATCGGTATAGGCTTGTCTAGGCCGATGTCAACAACCGACCTTTGGCGATTGGATTGCAATA
>CAZAQQ010000199.1:0-2953 GCA_964487485.1 uncultured Candidatus Bathyarchaeia archaeon
CGGAAGCGAGATGTATGGGCTTGGGGAAACAGGCCTTTTTGAGATGCTTGTCGAGCAGAACTTGAAGCTCTTTGAAAAGTATAGAGTAGAGAAGATAGTGACTACCTCCCCGCACTGCTATAACGCGTTTAAGAACAGGTATGGCAAGATTCCTTTCCAAGTTCTTCACTACACGCAGTATGTCGCAGACCTAATTGACAGAGGAAAACTATTCTTCAAGAAGGAAGTTAAGAGGAAAGTCGCCTACCACGACTCATGTTTCCTGGGCAAAAGAAACAGCATCTATGATGAGCCAAGGAAAATAATCGAAGCAATCCCAGGCCTTGAATTCATAGAGTTCGACAGATCTAGGGAGCGAAGCCTTTGCTGTGAGGGAGGGGGTGGGAGGATGTGGATGGATGTGCCTGGAGAACGCTTAGCGGAAGACCGCATCTGGGAAGCTGCGGAGATCGGTGCGGAGGTTATCCTGACCTCCTGCCCCTTCTGCCTCCTAACCTTGGAGGATGCTGTTAAGGTTACTGGCAAAGAGGACAAAGTCAAGATTCAGGACATAGCTGAAATCTTAACAGAAGCCTTCCAGCCGATACCCACATCAAGTTCTTAGTTTCAGTTAACCCCCGGGCTTCGCCTTTATTTCCTCTCAGATTTCAAGGCAGAGGCCTTTGCCTGAATTGCAGGGATGACCTTGAATAGGTCGTCGACAACCCCGTAGTCAGCCATGCGGAAAATAGGTGCCTTTGGATCTTTATTTATTGCAATTACTAATGCTGAAGCCTTCATTCCAGCTATGTGCTGAAAGGCGCCGCTGATCCCAATTGCCATGTAAACCTTTGGCTTAACAGTTTTTCCAGAAGTGCCAACTTGACGGTCCTTGGGCAACCATCCCTTGTCAACAACAGGCCGTGAACAGGATAAGGTTGCTCCAAGTGTCTTAGCCAAGCTCTCAACTATCGGAATATTCTTTGCATCCCTAATCCCTCGTCCAACAGAAACCAGAAGATCAGACCGAGTTATGTCCACTTCACCCTTTGGGGCGTCGATGTATCCCAGAAACTTCCTATGCTCAACCTCTGGTAGTTCAGGAACTGCCTCCGAGACAATCGCGCCACTCTTCGGGCCTTCTTCCTTAACCTCAATGGCTGCTGGCCGGACAGTAACTAAATAGTTCTGAGCTTTCTTGAGAGTGCACTTGACGTTTACTTTTCCCCCATACATTTGACGGGTGACTGTTAGATTCTCACCTTCTAAGCCTATGTCGATGCAGTCGGTTGCCAGTGGAGTTCTCAATTCAGCGGCTAGACTTGGCGCGAGATCCATGCCGAATGCTGTGTGTCCGATCAAGGTTAGAAGGGGATTATGCTTCTTGATCAGATGAGCCATAACCCTACAGTAATCAACTGCATTGAAGTTCTCTAATCTAGGGTGATCTAAGGCTAGAACTTTTCCAGCGTGATCAGCCAACTTCTTAGCAAAGGTCTCAACATGGTGGCCTAGGATCATCGCTGTCAATGAACTTCGCGTTTTCTCCGCCAGTTCGTTTCCTAAAGATAGCATTTCAAAGGTTACGTCTCTGAGTTCCCCCGTTCTATGCTCAGCTAGAACGAAGATGTCTGCCATTAAGCCACGCCCCTTTCCTTCAAGATCTCAACGATTCGACCTGAGACTTCTTCAGGGCCGCCCTTCAAAATTTGCACAGCCTTGGTTGGCGGAGGGACAGACATCTCCACTATTCTCGTCCATGATCCAGCTTCTCCAACTTCATCCTCTTTGAGGTCTAAATCTTTTAACCCCAGTACCTTGATTTCTCTCTGCGCTGCTTTCCTAATGCCCGCGACAGATACGTAGCGGGGTTCGTTTATCCCAGTCTGAATAGTCAGGACTGCTGGCAATGTTAGTTCCAGCATCTCTTCAAACCCTGCTTCCAGCTCTCGGTGAACCTTGATTTTGTTGCCGTTTATCTCTATTTTCTTAACAAGAGTTGCGCAAGAGATTCCAAGCAGTTGTGCTAGGACTGGACCGACCAATGCGCTTGATTCATCGCTTGTCTGGACGCCGGTGAAGACTAAGTCAAATTTCCTTGCAAGAATCGCCCTATGCAAGATCCTAGCCATGACGTACGCGTCGGATCTCTCGAAAGCCTTGTCT
The DNA here is from genome assembly GCA_964487485.1 of uncultured Candidatus Bathyarchaeia archaeon. Taxonomy (GTDB): domain Archaea; phylum Thermoproteota; class Bathyarchaeia; order 40CM-2-53-6; family CAZAQQ01; genus CAZAQQ01. The sequence continues at coordinate 2,146 of CAZAQQ010000199.1, forward strand.
GTTATCCTAACAGCCTCATCCGCTCCTTTCGCTAGGCATTTCCTAAGGGTTTGTTCACTTTCTTCGCCGCCAGCTGTTATTACGGTGACATAGCCGCCTAACCTCTCCTTAATCAGAAGAGCTTCTTCGATTGCATACTCGTCCCACTCGTTAATATCGAAAACCAAACCCTCCTTCTTTACGTCTTTTTTAGCATCGTCGATTGAAAGCTCAGCCTCCGCAGTCTCAGGAACATGCTTGACGCAGACTATTATGTTCATTGATGGCCAACACTGGCGAATAAGAAGCTGCGTACAGCTATAAGAGTTGTGTGACCGTTAGAATTTGCGTAAGCCAATTTTCCATCTCCTATATACCTATTTCCAATGCTTCTTCAGATCTTTGGGGGACAGCTTGTGACTTTGAGGAAGCGGAAGATAACCGGTTTAGTGTCAACCTTCTATTAAGCCGCTGCTCTTCTCAGTTTTATTCACCATTTACACGCGTAGAGCTGAGTGGCTTCCCCGGAAACCTTGTGTTCTAGCAGTACCTCCAGAACTTTGGCCGAGTGCTCAGTTGGAACGAGGATACAGCCCGATCCAACCTTTTGGCCGCGGTAGATGCTTAATATTCCAGCAGCTCTTCCCTTCTTCCCATAGAGCCTATAGGTGAGCGCCATTTTCTCGCTTTGGGAAAGATTCGTCATCGAGAATGCGATAAGGGTGGTGGGTTTCAGATCTAGGAGTTGCACCGGCGTGTCCAAAGGATACTTCATGTACAGTATTTTTCCATCCTTCAGCACAGACTCTAGGAAAGTTGGTTCTGTAGT
>CAZAQQ010000200.1:0-2950 GCA_964487485.1 uncultured Candidatus Bathyarchaeia archaeon
TCAGGAAAATTCAGATTCCGTGGAATACTGAAGCGGGCTTTGGCGCTGTAACTTCGGACGACATAACCATTTTCAACGAACCTCTCATGGCGCAGCTCAGGTTAACCAAGAAACAGGTCGAGCAGTGTAGATCTCGCACCTTGGAGGTCGTCAAAGAAAGAATCAAGAAGCTCAGAGGTGATACACCTTTTCCAGAGTTAGTGGATAAGACGGTCATCCTAGTCGACGACGGTTTGGCTTCGGGCTTTACGATGTTAGCAGCAGTCAAATCCGTAAGAAGGAAAAAGTCGAAAAAAGTTGTGGTTGCTGTCCCAACGGCTTCCAAAAGTGCAATAGAACTTGTCGCGCCAAATGTGGATGAGTTGATATGCTTAAACATCAGAAGCGGGCCGATCTTCGCAGTCGCAGATGCCTACCGAAATTGGTATGATCTATCCGATGATGAAGTCATCGAAATTCTTAAACTGACTTCAGACGCAAGCTAACTTGACTCAATGCACTCGCTTGAACTTGCCACTTTAAACTTTCCCAACTACTAGGGGTACGCTACGCTGCTCCAGTTGGCTGTGTGGTGGGTGATCCCCACACAGCATAGCTAAGGCTTCCATCCTCCTGCAGGCATCAAGAATCTTGCCTATATTCTTGTCAATGTGCCTCGCAGCTTCCGAGGAGCCATTCAGCTTGTCAATAGCTCTGAGGTGGGAAATCAAGATTCTCGGTTTAACTTCTCTAATCACGTTGACCGAGGCTTCTGTAACAAGTCTATCGAACTCCAATATTTCAGGTCGGTTTCTTATTTTCCTAACCACATCTACGCGACCCTCAAATGTTGATGCCCCTTCTTCCTCCATGACTACCGCGGACTTAGTACCTTGCTCCGACGCTGCCTCCGCAATAGACTTCACATCACTTTTGTAGACATCGCCTGTTCGGTATATTTCGTGCTCTTCAGGTAGCTTTCCACAAAGGATAGAGGCTATTGCAGGGGTTGTGTAGCTAGCAACAGCTTCACATTCATAGATCTTGCCAACACTACTAACTCTATTGATGTTCGGTAGGTACTCCTTCAACTCATTGAAAAGCGCATAACCCAAACCATCTATTATGAGTAGAACCACCATACGGCATCCTCTTCCGTAATCCACAATTTCCTCTACTTGTTTTCCATCCGCACGATATTGTAAGCTCAATATCTTCACGATCGTAGGCGCGATGTCTACCTGACTCAAGATAACCATCATTAAGCACCATGCAAATATTGTCGACAGCCAATTTGCTGGGGTACACACTCACACTTTTTTCTCTGGAGGTATACCTAGCTAAGCCACTGAGATTGATTAAGGTTCTTTATGCGAGCTACTCAGTTTGGATCGGTGTAACCTTATATATGTCGCTTAGAGTGTTTGACCTTGGAAGTGTGTACTAGAATGATCTCGCTTGTCGGGACTGTGTTGAAACCTGCAGGCTTACGATACGAGAGATTGAGAGAGGTTGAAGTGACCCGCGGCACCACTCTCGTGAAGCGCGGCTTCGCTCACATGCAAAAGCACGGCGTCATAATGGATGTCACAAGCGTTGAGCAAGCTCAAATAGCTGAAGACGCAGGCGCAGTAGCAGTCATGGTTCTGGACAAGCTTCCCTACGATGTTAGAAAGGCTGGGGGCGTAGCTCGAACAGCCAGTCTGAAGGCTGTTGAAGAAATTCTGGATCACGTAACGATTCCGGTTATGGCTAAGTGCCGTATAGGTCATACTTACGAAGCTAGGGTTCTAGAGTCTGCCGGAGTCGACATGATTGATGAATCCGAAGTTTTGACACCAGCGGATGAAGAGAGACATATTTGGAAATGGGATTTCACCACGCCCTTCGTGAATGGCGCCAGGGATCTTGGGGAAGCTTTGCGCAGAATAGAAGAAGGCGCTGCCATGATACGAACTAAAGGCGAGCCTGGAACAGGTAATGTTGCCGAAGCTGTCAAGCATATTAGAATAGTTAACAGCGAGATTAGAAAGATCAAATCGATCTACGAAAGCGGAGACCATCAAGAGCTGGCTAAAGCGGCTAGGGAGTTGAAAGTATCCTATGAAATCCTCGCTGAGACAGGTAGACTAGGCAGGTTACCCGTAGTCAATTTCGCTGCTGGAGGCATTGCTACTCCCGCCGACGCAGCCTTAATGATGACTCTTGGGTGCGACGGCGTTTTCGTAGGTTCGGGAATATTCAAGTCTGAGGATCCCAAGGAAAGAGCTCGTTCAGTAGTCTTAGCCACAACTTTCTACGATGACCCACGCATAGTTGCTGAAGCGCAAAAAATGGTGGATGAAAAGAAGTCTATGGCTGGGATGGACAGCCGCAGCCTAGAGTTGAGAATGCAGGAGAGAGGAACAGCTTGAAGGAACTGAGTGTTGGCGTTCTTGGCTTGCAAGGTAATGTTGAGGAACATATTGCTGCGACCAAGGCTGCGTTTGAAGAGACAGGGTTGAAGGGAAACGTCATGTGGGTCAAAACTCCTAGGCAGGTTCAGGTTCTGGACGGCCTCATTATCCCGGGTGGGGAAAGCACAGTTATCGGTAGACTTTCAAGCTTTAATCAAACACTGCAATCGGTCAAAGAGCGTATACTTAGCGGCATACCTGCACTGGGAACCTGCGCTGGCCTAGTTATGCTGGCAAAGAAAGTTTATGATAGAGTCGTAGGCGAAACCAATCAGCCGATTCTAGGCGTCATGGATATAGTTGTTGAAAGGAACTCCTTCGGCAGACAAAGAGAATCCTTCGAGGTCGATTTGGATATTCCAGTTCTTGGCGAAGAAAAGTTTAGGGGAGTATTTATTAGGGCTCCCTCAATCCGCGAAGCAGGGCCTAACGTTAAGGTGCTTAGTAAGTTGAACGATGTCATAACGGCGGTTAAGCAAGATAATCTTCTAGGGACTGCATTCCACCCGGAACTC
>CAZAQQ010000201.1:0-2930 GCA_964487485.1 uncultured Candidatus Bathyarchaeia archaeon
GCAACATGCACCCTACCCAGCAGCTGAATTGGATTCGATGGAAATTGCAGCACTACGAAAGGATCTATATCCAAAACACATGGAGGAGTTGCTTCATCTAGCAGATTCGTTATTCTCTGGCCAGCCACGCAAAGCTTTGTTGCTTTCGAAAATGCTAAGACAACATTCCCATTATCCTTCGCAATGTCCAATATGCTGGACATGCGCTTAACAGGGTTGTCCGGTGTTCCAGCCGTTAATGAGCCGTCGAAAAGCATTATGGAATTCTTGAAGGTAGAACACACGAAGCGCTGAGTCCAGCGCTCAAGGATGTTTCGCAGCTTTGAAAGAATGTATGTTGCTGGAGTAGTTGACGGGTTCACAATTTTGGATTGTTGGAAGCCCAGACGCTTTGAAAGAGATTCTTGAGTCTGGTCTGTGACATGGAACGCCAAGGGGCCGTAGCGAACGTAGTGATATAGACGCTCATCTTTGAGCACTAGGGCTCCTCTGAGAGCGCAAATAATTCCATTCCCAGTTTCTCCCACCTTGGTGCTTGAGACATCTACGGCTATGATTGGAGCACCGCCTGAGATAGGTTCTATACGGGTAGGCATGGGTTTCATGTTCACTGTTTCAACTTTGATTGCAGGTTCCACATCAGCCTCGTTTTCTAGGCCGAATTCAGGCAGGTAAACTCCACGGGGTTGGAAACTGTCTCCTCGAAGATTTCTCATTGAGCTTTTGCTAAGTTCAATCAAGAAGCTGGGTATCAGACTCGCGGATAGGTCAAGTTGCGAAGCACTTATTTTGTGGTTTTCGTCAAATATAGTTTGGGTGCGGTGGAACGACATATCTTCACCCCACATGGGAGTTCCCTCCAACTCCTGTACCGCCGCACCTGAAAGTGCGGAATTGAGCCACGCTGATTATCCCTCGCCACCCCTCTGGCTCTTCTCTGCATTTGAGAGGGATTTCGCTGCTTCGTGAACTTGCATTATGCCGACTGGAGTGAGAACATAGGCTCCTCGACTTGACCTGTCCACTATGCCTTCCTTAACCATTTCCACAAGAGTGTTTTGAATTGTCTTAGGAGCTTTACCCATGATCTTACAGAGGCTTTCTACTGAGAGCTCGTCATTTTCGAGCTTTCCAAGCTTGTAGGCTACGTTAGCTCCAAGCAACGCCAGCCCTATCGCTTGGTCAGCGGGAAAATCCCGCCTCACCAAAACAAGTTGAGCATCCGCGGTAATTTTTACCGAGTCACTAATATCGTTAAGGATCTCGAGATAGTCTGGCGCGAAAGTGAATTTCGACAAGCTTTCAAGATTTGGATACGCTTTCATGATGAACTGTAGAAGCGCTTTGACAACTTCATCCGCATTGCCTTCAAGGTCAGCTTTTAACTCGCCAAATTCCACGTGAACCTTGAGGCTTTGACTGCTCAAATCACTTTTCTCCTACTTGCTTTTCAGTTTAGGCAAAACGGTTTTTCGGAAATAGTCCAGTCCAAAGGTAGTTATCTTATATTCACCTTTCCCGATTCTGGCAACATGCTCCTCCAACGACATCTCACTCAGCCTTCCGGCTATTGTTCCAGCTGGCTTGCGAATAGCGTTGATGACATCGCCAATAAGCATGCTGTCTTTGCTCGACTTGCCCACGATGTGGGCTAGATAAGCTCTTGCCAGATGTAGAAGAATCAACTCCTTGTCCGTCAACGCAGTTGTGGTTCCAGTAACAACTACACCTTCCGGCGTAATGGCAAGGGCTCCCTCACATTCCCTAAGCAGCTGCTCAGTGTCAACAGTCAACGTGAGCTTGGACACCAAGTCGACCTGCGGATATACTTTCGAAAAGAATGAGAGCAATCCTCTAATAATCGATTCTGGGTTGCCCACTAATTTTATTTCGCCTTCCTTGGACTTCACTGTAACTTCCAGCGACTCCTCTTTAGCACTCATCTATTTGCGCCGCCTCTCATGATTGAACAACACCTTCTACCCATCTCTTCCCCCGGGCTGTAAGCCTGTAAAGGTCGTCATCGCCTTTGTGAACTAAGCCTTCGCGTTTCAATTCGCTAAGCCTAGCTCCATATCCTAATGAGACAAAACCACTCAGACTTAGGAGCCGACCAACTTCTTGGGGTTTGGCACCTTCTCTGTCCATTGCATACAGGAGTATTCCTATGGCTTCTTTGCTGGTTAGCTTCTCCTTCGCAAGCGTTATCACAGGCCCGTCCTTGGTAGGCTCTACTGCGCCAGCCAAAATTCCTTCTTCGTCAGCGGAAAATCTGCGCGCTACCATCCCATCAATTACATCCGACCACTCCGGAAACTCTCTAAGGCTGTTTACAAGTTCGTCGAGCGAGTCGGCTTCCACCGCCACTTCCCCATATTCCCTAAGCAAAGTTAACTTGACTTTCATCTGAACCGCTACTAAGTGTGATGAGTGTCACTTTTAAGCATTTCGGGCGAAATCTGTAAATATCCTTGTCATAAATGCGACTTTCCTTCAATTCTAAGCCATTATTTCAAATAGGCGAGCCATCGTAATCAATATTTTGACGTCCGTTCCTTTTAATTCTTATTTTATGACCCTATTTACATTGAAGTTCCATATTTTCAACTCTTTTGTCATCACGATAGATCTACATCAAAAAAGTACCAATTCTAAACCCAAGCGTCAAAGTAGCCGACCTCTCGTCAACTTATAAACCTTCAAGGTCGACCATATATGGGGCAGCCAAGAATGGAGTACGAGCTTGAAATAAAGAAGGGCGACGTTTCTATCTACCTTCGAGGTACGAAAGAGGAAATCTTGGAAAAGATTGAAGATGGCAAAGACCTCCTAGAAAAAGTTCTCTCAAAACTGCAGCCATCAATCAGCATCCCACCAGTCGGAAAACCGAAAACCTGCAAGGAAATGCTGATCATGCTATTTCAAGAAGG
>CAZAQQ010000202.1:0-2185 GCA_964487485.1 uncultured Candidatus Bathyarchaeia archaeon
TCTGTTGAGTCCACTATTCCTTCAGAGAGTAGGTGGCCTACGACGAGCTCTCTTACATTAGCCGGAGTGCAGAGAATAGTCGCATAGTGTATTCCTTGAATGACTATGTGAACCGCAGCCTCAACCGCTACCGTATCTTCAATCTCGCCCTTACTTTTTGCCTTTGAATCCATTCTGAGAATCATCTGCTTTCGAGTTTCTTCCATTTCTCCGAACTAGCCTTTCGCTCTTTTCAAGACATGCTTGACTATTTCAGCGGCTATATCAATCTTCGTTGTTGACTGTAAGCCTCTCCACCCAGGCTGGGAGTTAAGCTCGTTAATCAGAGGCCCTTCTCTGCCCTCCAAAACATCAATGCCCGCAATATCACAACCAATAGTTTCCGCTGCGCTGACCGCCAAATCTTCAACCACGCCACTTGCCTTGGAGGGAATCGGAGTTGCCCCCCTGCTTACGTTTGTCTTCCATGAGTTTGAGACTCGGAGCATACTGGCGACTACTCTGCCACCGACGATGAAGACTCTGTGATCCTTTGTGCCATGCGGAACAAATTCTTGAACATATATTACATGTCTATGAAACCTAAGAGTCCTGAAAACTCTTTCTGCAACATCCGCATTAGATATTCTAGCTGTACCTATTCCCCTAGAGCCGAAAACGGGTTTAACAACAGCGTCGCCCCCAAACTTCTCAAACGCTTTCACAGCCTCCGCCACATTCCCTGTAACTACGGTTCTAGGCACTGGGAGACCAGCTTCGTTCAAAAGGGCTAACGTATAGTACTTGTCAACTGACTTCTCGATGGCTGCAGGGTGGTTAATGATGGGCAACCCATCCCTCGAAAGCTTGTGGAGAGCATCCATTTGAAATATTACTTCATCGAGGGAACCTCTACCGATGGGACGTATCAAAACTGCTCCGAGCTCCTCCACCAGATTAATGTTTCCCAAGGCTAGCATATTTGGTGGCATTCCTACTTGAGCGGTAAGATCGGAGAAACTGAAGCAAACAGGCTCAACTCTACTCTTCAAGAAGGCTTCTCTTAACCTAGAAGAGCACCAAGCATTCTGATTTCTAGTCAAAAGACCTATTTTCAACAGCCTACCCTCATCGAAAGGCTGGGCAGTATAGAAGTCGGTTTCGAACCATTGACCCCTCCCACCACGCATCAGCCACATAGAAAATGTCTTGACATGGCTTCAAGCTAGGTTCCAAGCCTTTCTCAATTTTATCGTTGACCCTAGCCCTATAAGTAGCTATTGGGTAAAACTAATCGTGAACGATGATTGGAATTTGCCTTGGTTAATTATGTGAGATCCCTATGAAGATAAAAGTGGGATGCTGTGGCTTCGCAGTCAAAGGAGGATCTAAAGCCTACTACGAGGAGTTCCAATTGGTGGAGCTTCAGACAACCTTCTATAAACTGCCTAGAATAGCGACAGCTGAGAAATGGAGGCGGGAGGCGCCAGAAGATTTCGAGTTCACTTTGAAAAGCTGGCAAGCGGTCACCCACCCAACATCAAGTCCTACTTGGCGCAGAGCCGGAATCAGGATCATGCCTGATATGGCGAACAAATATGGTCTTTTGAGGCCTAGCAAGGAGAACTTCGAAGCTTGGAGCCGAACTAAGACTACAATGACTGCCCTGAAATCGAGGATTTGTGTCATTCAATGTCCGCCAGCATTTGAGGCTGGCGAAGAACACATAAGAAATATGAGAGAATTCTTCAACTCCATAGATCGAAAAGGCGTTCAAATAGCTTGGGAGCCTCGCCATAAGACATGGCATAACAACCTAGCCTTAACCAAGAAGATGTGCGACGACCTAGATTTGATCCACACCGTGGATATCTTCAAGCGACAGCCAGTTTCGAAGAATTCCATTGCATATATAAGATTACATGGCCTTCCCGGAGAAATCAACTATGCATACAAGTACACGAACAAGGATCTGAAGCTGTTGGCGGAAAAAGTGCTGGCACTGCAGGAGCAGGAGAAAGAAGAAGCGTATGTTTTATTCAACAATCTTTCAATGGCAAACGATTCCAAAAAACTCATCAAAATTCTCAGTTACATGAAAAACCAAGCTGAACGCTAATCAGCTTGGTTTCGATTTTTGAGAGCAAAATAGGCTACAAAAAAAGTTGGAGAAAAAAGTTGCGCAGGCCACGGTGCTCTTCGTCGG
>CAZAQQ010000202.1:2195-2891 GCA_964487485.1 uncultured Candidatus Bathyarchaeia archaeon
TCCATGAGCCCGGACCATAAAGTTAAGAAAATTGCTTTATCCCTTGGACCAGCCGCCTGAATAATCGTCTTGACTTTCTTAATGTCTAACTTACCTAACGTCGGTTCCTTTGTGGCTTTCGGTTTGAAGTCGTCGGCAGGGATATACTAGATCCCTGTCCGCCGTGCCAATGCAATAGCACTTAAAGCCTGCTATGTCTTCCGTGATGTTTACTCCTTCTTCTCCACTTTGATCTCTATCGTCGAGACGTTCCTTGAGTTTTCAGCTTCGCCAACCATCTCGGTACCAATTTTAACGTCCTTCACGTCTAGTTTGTTGCTAAAGAAACGTCTTCGGACAACTTCGACCACATCAACCGCCCTACTAATAGCTCTGCCTCTAGCTTTGACGGTCAGTTCTTTGGATCCGCCGGAGAAATGCATCATGACGGCTGTTGCATAGGCCATAACCGGTTTATGACCTATCAGAATCGTGTCGGGCGGTATTGGAGTTCTTGGCCTCTCAGGACGTTCCTCGAATCTTGCGGTTTCAGGTGGTTTTTCAGTCATACCGTGTTCACCTCCGAAATCCATTCGTTTTTTCGCAACCCCCTTACTATCATGGACTATATAACTTAAATCTTTGGATTTGAGTGGGCGCAGGAGTAGATGTCCCCCAGGCAGAGCCTGGGGGCTCTTTGGCGCGTTAAGGTTCTTG
>CAZAQQ010000203.1:0-2877 GCA_964487485.1 uncultured Candidatus Bathyarchaeia archaeon
AGCTCCTTCTCGTGTATTTCTTCCTGCAGGAAAAGTGCCAATATTTCTCCACTTGAAGTAGAAATCTCCATCCCGGGAACAACGATCTTTTCCGTGTTCTTCCTTGCTTCAAGACATCCTTTGAAGGTGTCATGGTCCACAATCGCTACGCCGTCAAGCTGCTTTGCACGAAGGACATCGTTGATCTTAGCCGGGTCTACAGAAGCGTCTGGGGAGTACCATGTATGAATGTGCATATCAATGCGGGGGCTTGCATCTTTCTTAGCCAAAGCTCGATCCTCCCACTCTCAAAGCTCATCAAAAAGGAGCGCTAGTGTTGTCGGAGTTTCTTGTTACGATGCGTCATAGGCTTCTTGGAGAACCTGCTAAGTTGACTTCCGTAAAGTTGGTTGCGTTTTCTAACCTGTTTTGGCGGCATCTGTGCTGGTTTTGAGTGTTGCTCCTGAATAGAATCCGTCGGTGAATCTGCAGTACACGTCAACCATGCCGGCTGAGGGAGTTGTATCAAATTCCTCTTTGAGGCCACAGGCCCCGCATTGAACGGTAGCTCGTTTCTGCTGCTTCATTATGATTACTTTAACAGCTTCTTCGCCGCAACTTGGGCAAACGAAAACAGTTGGAAGCCTCTTCTTGACTACTTTGACAACTCTTCGACGGCGCCGACCCAAAGAGATCACTTGCTATTTTTGCGTACTTGCATGATGAGCCCAGTATTTCAATGTATTCATGAACCGGGAATGTAGATCGGTTTTCTCCCAAGGATTAGCTGACAATGGAGGTTTCCGCTTATGCTCCCCTTCTCGGCTCCGCCTTTCAACATCCCTAACAGCCTCGATGTTCAATTGCAATTGTCGAGCTATTTCTTCCAAAGGCATTCCATGCTCCAGTCCGTACAGAATTAGATCCAACTTGTCGTATCCCAAACCCAATTCTTCTTCAGCTAGGTGTCCTGGCCAGAGGGATGGCGAGGGCGGTTTCGCCGTAATCTCCTTGGGCAAACCCAGATGTTCGCTGAGAAGCCGAACTTGGGTCTTAAACAAGCATGTGAGAGGAGATATGTCAGCGCAGTAATCGCCCCACTTCGTGAAGTACCCTAGCATAACCTCACTTTTGTCACTACTCCCAACTACCAAGCGATTAAGCTTGTTAGCGTAATAGTAGAGAACTATCATGCGAACACGCGCTTTCACGTTTCCATTGGAAACTCTGTCAGCGCTGTCATAGATTGGAATGCTGCCATAGAAGGATTGAACAATTGGCGTGATGTCCACCAAGGCATGTGGCATGTTGAATTTTTCAGCCACTGCCTTTGCGTGATCGATATCGACTTCGCTCCAAGTTTCCCTCTCGGGCAGGATAAGGCCTAGAGTCCTCCCGCCGCCAACAGCTTTAGCACATAACGCTGCCGCGGTTGAGCTGTCTAGTCCTCCACTCATCCCGATGACTACGCCTTCCGCTCCCACTTTCTCGATGTATCCTCTTATGAAGTCGACTAGCCTTCGCTCAAGCTTGGGCAGGTTCAATTCTAGAGACTCGGGCGTCAGCTTCATGTTTGTCGCCTATGAGAAAAGGGCCACTTGGGTTCTAAATGCTTACTCATCGTTGAAGCTAGTCGAGATGGCGATAGAGTCGGTCGCCTGCTGGCCTTTCAGCTCAGCGAGACGCTAGTTCACTCGCTACTTTCTCTATGCGGTTCATAGCTTCCTCAATCCGCTCGTAGGGGGTGGCGTATGAAAATCTGAGGTAACCTTCCCCACGTTCGCCGAATGCAGATCCGGGAACCGCTACGACTTTGGCCTTTTCGAAAATGAGGCTAGCCAATTCCTGTGAGCTCCGCCCGAACTTCTTTGCATTGGCGAATAGGTAGAATGCCCCCCTTGGGGGCAGGCATTGGAATCCTTGGATCTTGTTGATTCGGGATACAATCAGCTTACGTCTCCTATCGAATTCCTTGACCATTTCGCTGACAAACTGCTGCGATCCCTTCAACCCTGCTAGGGCCCCCATTTGAGCTGGACCGCCCGCACATGTGACGCCGTATTGATGAATTAGTACGAGTTGATCTATGATTTCTTTGGGTGCTAGGGCGTATCCCACGCGTATCCCAGTCATCGCATATGTCTTGGAGAAAGCGTTGATTACAACGGTTCGATCCCGCATACCTGGGAAAGTAGCTAGGCAGTAATGTTTAGAGTCATCGTAGACAAACTTCTCATAGCATTCGTCTGAAATGACAAGCAAATCATGTCTAACGGCAAGGTCGGCGATGCTGGCTAGAACTTCCTTTGGATAAACCGCCCCTGTTGGATTGCTTGGAGAGTTAACGATTAGAACCCTAGTTTTATCAGTGACAGCGGTATCCAAGTCTTCAATAGTTGGGCAGAAAGCATTTTCTTCCAAAAGAGGGTAGTGAACCGGCGTACCACCGGCCACGAAGACATTGGCCTCGTAGCTGACGAAACCTGGATCTGGAATAAGAACTTCATCGTCAACATTTAGAAAAGCTTGAAGCGCTAGGAATATGGCTTCACCAGCTCCTGCCGTAACTATGACCTCTGAAGGCTCATAGGATAAACCGTATTCTCGCTTTGTTTTTTGGCATATAGCCTCGCGAAGCTCCGGGATACCTAGGTTCGGCGTGTAGTGGGTGAATCCTTCATCCCAAGCTTTCTTAGCTCCCTCCCGAACATTCGATGGAGGAGATAGATCGGGTTCGCCAATTCCTAGGCTAATGACACCCGGTTGTCTCAGCATATCAAACATCCTCCGGATTCCGGAGGGCTTGATCTTTAACAATCTTCTTGAAGGAGTGAATTGAGGCATTCAAATCCACTGAACGGAGCGACTCTCAACATCGTACGATAAAAACCTTTACTT
>CAZAQQ010000204.1:0-2835 GCA_964487485.1 uncultured Candidatus Bathyarchaeia archaeon
CAATCGGGAAACTCGTCTTCCCAAGACATTTTTCCGCACCTCAGCATCCTCTTATACACGGAGCGGCCACTCTCTAGATTCGCTTGCTAAATATAAAGCTTGTATCCGCAGAAAACAGCAATTCGCCTTACAGATAATTTCTCCAGTTAAGCGACTTCTAACAGAAACACTTACACTACTGTTCTTGGCAGTAGACAGTTGTAAAGGTGAGTACTGGTGAAGGTGAGAGCTGTAGTTGTCGACGTGGATGGAACGCTTGCAGATGGTGTGGAAAAGATATCGTGCACAGCCATCGAAACAATCAGAGATTTGGAGGAAAAGGGAGTGCCTGTCCTGCTGGCCTCAGGCAACGCAGTTTGCGTTTTGAAAACACTTGCGAGATACATTGGGTGTACTGGAGCAATAATCGCTGAAGGAGGGGCTGTAATTGAATACCAAGGAGAGCTTGAGGTACTTGGAAACAACAGCGAAGCAAAAAGCGCTCTCGCTAGGCTTAAGGAAGAATTCCCGGGAAGAATCGTGGAGAGCTGGTCAAATCCCTATAGGTATGCGGACATAGCTTTGAAAAGGACTGTGGACAGAAACAGCCTTTCTAGCGTGGTCTCCAACTTCCCATCTTTAGAGCTCGTTGACAGCGGGTTCGCGTACCACATTGTAAACAGGGGTTTAGATAAGGGTAAGGGTTTGTCGTTTGCAGCTCAGCGTATGGGAATCAAGCTTGATGAGGTCATAGCCATCGGAGACAGCGAAACAGACATCGAAATGTTAGAGGCAGCGGGATACGCGGTGGCAGTAGCCAACTCACCTGATTCCTTGAAGGCTTGCGCGGACTATGTGACCTCTGGCAAGGATGGGGATGGGTTTGCTGAGGCGGTTAGAACCTTGTTCTCGAAGGGCTTGATTGAGTCCCCCCGGCCTCGTAGAAGAGTTTTCATTTCGGGACCGATCCAAGGGATGGAGAGCAATCAATCCTATAGAGATGTACTGCGTGGCATACTTGGGCGCTATGGCTTCGATGTTTTTGACCCATGGGATCGCGAGAAAGTTTCCTATGCTTCAACTGGAGCAGAATGGTGGAGAAATGTGCCGCCCGCAGGGTTCATCAAGAGAGATTTAGAGGATATTGAAAAGTGCAATTATCTGGTCGTCTATCTTCCTAGGCTTTCGGCAGGATCCTGCATGGAGCTTTTTCACGCATATAGGAAGGGTAAGGAAACAATCTTGATTTGTGAGTTGGAAAACCCAAGCCCTTGGATTATCGCTCACTCGAATCGAATATTCAAAACAATCGGAGAGTTTGAAGATTTCTTGAAAAACATTAGTTTGAATAAAGGCTAGCGGCATGGATATGAGTGGGAGGCGAACATGTGAAAGTTTTCTTCAAAGACCTCGAATTATCAACGAGAAGTCAAACCGAACTTGTGGACATAACTCGATATGTGGAGGAATATACGCGGGAAAGCGGTATTCAGAATGGATTCTGCTTAGTGTATGCTCCTCACGCAACAATCGCAATAATAGCTAATGAACATGAAAGTGGCTTGATTCATGACATGTTGAACAAAGTTGAGAGGGATTATCCTCGCGGAGCTGGTTGGCATCACGATAGGATAGACGATAACGCTAGCGCCCATTTGGCATCAGCCTTCATAAGTTCCTCAAGGATCTTCCCTGTGAGGAAAGGTAGGCTCGTCAGAGGAACTTGGCAGAACATTTTCCTAGTGGAACTGGACGGACCTCGGGCTGCCAGAAAAATTGTTATAGAGGTTCTGGGCGAATAGCTTCTCTGTCGAGAACGTATATTAACCACGATATGCGCGCTTCTTCAACAGCAAAGAACCTGCAGCCCCGACCAGCGACATCACAAACGAGAGTAGAAAGGCTTGAGTGAATGAACCTGTTGCGTCGGCTATATACCCGCCGACCGCAGGTCCTAACGCCTGACCTATTCCGAAGAAAAGTGTTATGAATCCAAGACCCGCAGGAGCTAATCTAGGTCCGACGTAGTCTCCTGCGAATGCAGCCATAATTGTGGGTATTCCCCAAGCTATTACCCCAAATAGAACCGCTGACAAATAGAATGCTGGTGAGGTCTTTACTAGAGCGAAAATGAGGTAGGAAGTCGCTAAAATCAAGTACACAATTGCTGAACCATATTTCCTACCCAATAGATCCGAGAGGCTTCCACTTATTGGGCCGCTTAGAATGCTGAGGGCCCCAACAATTGCCCAAAGACCTCCAGCCTCAATGGATGTGAGACCTCCTTCCCTAGTTAAGTAAGCAGCGAAAAACGTTGCGTAGATTATGTAGGAAAAGCCGTACATGAAGTAGACAAGGCCAAGTTGCCACACCTCCCGAGCCCTATAGACAAGCCCCCACTTAAGCGCCTCAGGCCTACCCGAGACGGTTGGCTTGGCACCTGTCGACAAGGCATCGATTTCAGCCCCGACAGGTTTCAACCCCTTTTGCTCCGGCCTATCCCTTACGAAAACGTAGTTTAGGACAGCGATTGCGAAAACAGCCGACCCCAACAAGAACCAAGAAACTCGCCAGCCCTCCAAGCCATAGGCCAACAGGATTTGAGGAACCACTATCCCTGATAGAAGCGTGCCCACACCTATTCCTGCAGCAACGACACCTGTCGCTAAGCCTCTTCTCTTAGCGGCGAACCATGTCGACCCAAGAGCCATGGCGGGGACGTAGGCTCCACCATTACCCACGCCAGTTAGAATACGCATCAACAAAGCGAATTCGAAATTTTGAGACACACCCGTAAGGATCATGGTGATACTTATCAACAATAATGAAAGTGTAATCACGAACCTTGAACCATAT
>CAZAQQ010000205.1:0-2801 GCA_964487485.1 uncultured Candidatus Bathyarchaeia archaeon
CCCCTTCTCTGGGGACATAGCCAGCTTTGCCGTAGATCTTCAGGTTAGGGGCAGCATCCTTCGCGAGCGCTTTAGTTTGTAGCTCCACATATGGCTCAAGCTCCTCAACGACAAACAACTGCTTTAGACCCGCGAGGAAAGATGAAAGCTTCTTTTCTGGAAGGGGGTAAGGTGTCGCGAGCTTGAAGACGGCGACCTTTCCGTTCAAGCCTAGTTTTTGAATTGCCTCAGCAACGTAGTTGTAAGCGAATCCGGAAGCCACTATTCCAAACTTTTCTTTGCTGGTGGATGTAATTTCGTTGCCTTCAAAACTTTCAAAATATCCTTCTACTCTTTTTTCTTTCTCATGCAGCTTTTTGTGAACTACCGGATTCCAAAAAGGAGACGGTAATTCGCCCTTCTCCATTAGTCTGCTCAAACTAAGAGATGAGAAGTCAAAATGCGCCTTAGATTTTTCCTCTCTGATTTCGCCTAAGGTTACCCCACTAAACATGTGGGCCAGTCTTGTTACTGACCTCAACATGACTGGAAGTTTTACCTTTTCTGAAATTTCAAACGCATATTTCGTAAAGTCCTTTGCTTCTTGGGGGTTAGAGGGCTCAACTATGGGTATGCAGGCGCACCTAGCCATCCAACGTGTGTCGTGTTCAGTTTGAGAACTGTGCATATTCGGGTCGTCGGCGGAGATTATGGCAAAGCCGCCAGCTATGTCTCTGATTCCTAGGTGCGTTAACATGTCGAAGGCGGCGCTTAGGCCGTTATGCTTCATTGCGCATAAAGCCCTCACCCCACATTGGGCTGCGCCCATTGCTACTTCAAGGGCTACATGTTCGTTCACCGACCACTCCACGTGCATACCCAATTTCTCAGCCGCTCTGGAAAGGCTTTCTACTATTTCAGTTGAAGGAGTGCCGGGATAGGCTGTTGCGACCTTTACCCCTGCCTCTATTGCGCCCCTCGCAATAGCCTCGTTGCCCAGTAGCAAAGCGTTCTTTCCCGCGCTACCTAAGAAAGGAAGCTCAGAGCTCATGTGAAACATCCTCTTTTTTCAAGAATCAATTATCTATAACGTCCGTTATAATATTTTCTTCGATCTCTGACTGTGCGGCCATCCATTACATAGCGAGGTTACAATACGTCGTCTCTCACTTTGAGATTCTTATTTGAATCTAACACTGACACTTCCGAGCCTATCAAACTCTACAGTGGCTTCATCGCCTTTGCCGACCTCTACGGCGGCCACGAGAGAACCGGACATGATTAGTTCTCCTGCCTTGAGATTTATGCCGTACGTTGAAAGTTTGTTTGCCAGCCAAGCAACTGCCTGTGCTGGATTACCTAGAACTGCGGCGGAAGAGCTGCAGGAGACGATTTCCCCGTTTTTCCTCAAGACCATCCCCAAAAGCCTCAGATCAACATCTTCAACAGAGGACATTCTTCCTCCAAGAACAACCCTTCCGATAGAGGCGTTATCCGCGACGGTGTCTTGAATTTTTATCCTCCATTTTTCAATGCGGCTGTCTATCACTTCTATAGCAGCCGTAATCCCCCTAGTTGCTTTCAAAACCTTAGCCACAGTTACGCCTGGGCCAGTTAAGTCTTCCTGCAGAAAGAAGGCTATTTCCGCCTCGAGCTTCGGTTGAATTAACAGGTTTAGGTCTATTGAATCTCCCTCGAAAACCATGAGTGAGTCCATTATGTGCCCATAGTCTGGTTCGTATACTCCTAGAAGCTGTTGCATCTGCTTGCTTGTTAAGCCGATTTTCTTTCCGACAACGGTTTGCCCCAGCTTTCGTTTCGCTTCAACGACTTTGAGTTGAATGTGGTACGCGTCCTCAATAGTGACCTCAGGGTATCGCTCCGTGATAGGTACTACTGGCTTCCGGGACATTTCGGCGTTTAAGAGCTCATTGGCCAGAGATTCAATACTTTCCTTCTGAAGCACTTCTCTTTTTGATGTCTTCATAATGTACACACTACCAATTTCTTAAACTATTTTTGCTACCATCAGCCAAAGTTCCTTATATCTCTTTCATGTTCTAGCGTGGTTTCTTAACCGTTCTCTCAGTGCGTCAGCTATCTGATTTGCTAGGGTGTGTTTATCGAGCCCCTGTGAAAGGCTTTGGATGAGGGGTTCCAGAGCCAGTTTCAATTCTTCTGTAGGTCCAGGCAACGCTACGATCGAGGTTTCGCCCACTCTTCCAACTGCAATCCTTACACCGTCTTTGGCATGCCTACCTGTGCCAACCTTATACTTGATAATGTATGGAGTTGCTGCGCTTGGGTCCGTCTTCAACACGCCTTCGACAGTTCTGTCTTTATGCTCGGCTCCTACGCCTCCCGTCAAAACTACCAAGCCATATCCTGAGTCAACTGCCTCTATTATTTTCGACGCAATTAAATGCTCGTCGTCGTCGATAGTTTGACCAACATCAACCGTATACCCTCTACGCATAAGCTCCTCAGCGATTAATGGTGTGTTAGTGTCTTGAATATATCCCCTAATTAACTCAGAGCCCGTGGGATAAACTATGCATCTTCTCCCGATTTTCTTTTTGATCTCTTCAACCATTCTCCTAGACTCTTGGATCACGCGCCTTGCAACGTCTTTGTCGAGAGATATGAATCCCAATATGCCTTCCGAGTGAATGTCCGTTTTCTCGGTTACCGTTAGACCGGGAACTTTAGACAATTCATCCAGAAGCTCCCGTCTTTTTCCAAATATCTGTTCAGCATTTACTACGTCGCGGATAATGTCGAGTACAATGTAGTTTTCTCTCACGTCCGTGACGAGAACATCT
>CAZAQQ010000206.1:0-2758 GCA_964487485.1 uncultured Candidatus Bathyarchaeia archaeon
GTTAACTCAAGTTTCATTAGCACTCTGTTTAGTTCCCTAAAGCTTAGGTCGCCAAGGGATTCCTTAAGCTCCTTGTATAGGTCAGTGTCAGTTGTAGGCCCTTTTTTCTCCAGGGTCTCAACTACTGTGAGTTTGAGGGGGTGTGGTCCCCAAACTTTAGCCATAAGCAACCTCTTAAGCTACTGGAATTGCAACCCTCTCTTTCTTAATTCTCTTTGAGAAGCTCAAATACCAATTTTCCATATCTGGCGTGATACTCGGTCTAACCTTCTCCATCGCAACTTTGAAATCGCTTGTAGATACCTGTTTAGCTTCAATATCCCTCCTCAAGGCATTCATGGCAGCTTCACGGCATACCCCCTCGATGTCCGCGCCTGAGTATCCAATCATCGCCCTAGCAAGCTGCTCCAGATCCGCATCCTTGGCCAAGGGTATGCCTCGGGTGTGGATTTTCAGTATTTGCAGTCTCGCTTCCACATCAGGGGAAGGAACATATATCATTCGGTCAAATCTTCCAGGTCTCAGAACAGCCGTATCCAACATGTCAGGCCTATTTGTAGCCGCTATTACAACAATGTTTTCAAGCGTTTCTATGCCATCCAGCTCTGTCAACAATTGACTTATGACGCGCTCAGAGACTCCTGAGTCGGAGTATCCCATGCCTCGTCTCGGAGTAATGGAGTCTAACTCATCGAAGAAGATCGTTGCTGGAGCCGCTGTCCTACCCTTTCTAAACACTTCTCTAATAGCCTTTTCAGACTCGCCAACCCACTTGCTGAAGATTTCCGGGCCTTTAATGGTTATAAAGTTCGCTTCGCTCTCCGTAGCTACTGCCCTTGCGAGCATTGTTTTCCCGCACCCAGGCGGGCCGAAAAGCAAAACCCCCTTGGGAGGCTTTATACCCATTCTCTTAAAGGCCTCTGGCCTTTTCAACGGCCACTCCACGGCTTCGATGAGTTCCTGCTTAATATCGTTGAGGCCGCCGATGTCGCTCCAGTGGATTGTCGGAACCTCTACGTATACCTCTCTCATGGCGGTAGGCGTGATTTCACGGTATGCAGCTGTGAAGTCCTCCATTCTAACCTCCATCTTGTCCAAAATCGGTGGAGGAATTCTCTCCTCTTCAAGATTTATTTCGGGCATATATCGCCTCAGAGCCTTCATAGCAGCTTCCCGGGACAGGGCAGCTATATCCGCTCCAGTGTATCCGTGAGTAATTTCGGACAGCCGCTTCAAGTCAACATCCTGCGAAAGAGGCATGTTCCTCGTGTGAATTTGAAGTATTTCAGACCTGCCCTGCCTATCAGGAACACCAATCTCTATTTCTCTATCGAATCTCCCCGGTCTACGTAAAGCAGGGTCTATTGCATTTGGCCTATTGGTAGCACCTATAACGATGATGTTTCCCCTAGTCGCCATCCCGTCCATGACTGAGAGAAGTTGGGCCACAACTCTCCTCTCAACCTCACCAGTAACTTCTTCGCGTTTAGGCGCTATGGCATCCAATTCGTCGATGAAAACTATACTGGGCGAAGTTTCTTGAGCTTTCTGAAAAATCTCTCTGAGCCTAGCTTCCGATTCGCCATAGAACTTGCTCATTATTTCAGGACCGGAAATCACATAGAAGTTTGCATCCGATTCATTTGCCACAGCCTTCGCTAGCAAAGTTTTTCCACAGCCTGGAGGGCCGTACATGAAGACTCCTCTAGGCGGCTCAATGCCAAGTCTTTGAAAAAGTTCAGGATGCCTTAGGGGTAACTCAACCATTTCTCTTATTCTCTGTATTTCTTCATGTAAACCGCCGATGTCCTCGTAGGTAATGATTGGAATGCCTTTCTTTTCTGGTGTGGGTTCGCTTAGGACTTGAACATTTGTCTCTTCAGTTATCTTGACGGGGCCTTGGGGCCTAACCCTAACGGCTGTCAGTGGGACTGCGCTGCCAAAAATAGACAGTAGAGCAGTGTCGCCCTCTGTAAAGGGCATATCCATGAACCTTCTCTTGACAAAGCTTACAAATTCTTCATCAACGCTTAAGCGAACATCTGTTGGGGCGAAAACCACGTTTTGAGCTTTACTAACACTAGCTTTCCTGACTGAAACATACTCATTTAACGCAACGCCAGCATTCCTTCTGATCAGCCCGTCCATCCGAATAATTCCCTGACCCTGATCTTCAGCGTACGCTGGCCAAGCAATAGCTACTGTAGCCTTTTTCCCACGAATCTCAATAAAGTCTCCAGCTGTTATGCCCAGAACTTGCATAGTATCGTTGTCTAGCCTAACTTTACCGTGACCCACATCACGTTGTTTAGCATCAGCAACTCTCAATTGAATTTCCTTGCTCATGAAAACAGCAACACCC
This sequence comes from uncultured Candidatus Bathyarchaeia archaeon, assembly GCA_964487485.1. Lineage (GTDB taxonomy): Archaea > Thermoproteota > Bathyarchaeia > 40CM-2-53-6 > CAZAQQ01 > CAZAQQ01. The sequence goes on from CAZAQQ010000206.1 coordinate 2,363, forward strand.
TACTATTTTGTGACTGTCAAATGCAATGAGATTTATGCTTTGTACAGCTGGGTTCCCGCAACAACCATGTTTACCTCTCAGGATCTTCCTGAAAAGCCTTTCTTTCACCCAAAACTTCTACAGCAGGATGGTTCCGGTACCATAGCGTAAGCTAAATACTCCTGAAGACGCTGCGTGACAAGCATGAGACAAGTATTCTAGCAACCGTCCTATACGCGTCTTACCATCAACACCTGTATTTCGCTAATATTCTTCATCGATTTCAATGCCTGTTCAATTTCATCCATTGCCCCACTTTTCTCCTCAGGCAATAGTATATGCGCTATGAGTGCTACTAGTCCGAAGGCGACCGGTTCTTCCTCAAACTTGTAAACTGAAGTTTCAGCGGGAAGGTGA
>CAZAQQ010000207.1:0-2691 GCA_964487485.1 uncultured Candidatus Bathyarchaeia archaeon
GCTTCTTACAACTATTGGCTTATACGCAAAGTTCCTTCCGACCCATGATTGGTTCTTTCCTTTCTCGTCGATAACTATTTCGCCCTTCCAGTTTGTCCAGGCGCGGTTCTTATCAAGGGAAAGCCTCCTTGCCAATTCAGTCATCCTTTCGCTTCTATTCTTCGTAACTGAACCTGGAAGCTGCTCCATTCTAGCCGTTGGAGTTCCTGGTCTAGGAGAAAACTTAGAAACATTCACTATGTCAGGCTTTACTTCCTCTATGAGCTCCATCGTTCTCCGAAATGCATCCTCATCTTCACCGGGATAACCGCAAATCACATCCGTTGAAATCGTCAGCATAGGAAAACGCTCCTTGAAGGCCCGAACCACTTTTCTGAAGTCCTCAGCGCTATATCCGCGATTCATTGCTTTCAGAACACAATCATCTCCACTTTGAAGGGGCAAGTGCAGGAACTTGAAAACCTTCGCATTCTCGTAGGCTTCGATAAGTTCTTCCAGTATCTCCATAGCGTGATTTGGAGTCATCATGCCAACTCTGATGAAGAATTTTCCCTCTATTTCGCAAATGGCATTGATCAAACGTGCCAAGTTAACGGCTAGATCCCTACCGTAACTCGCCGCATCCTGCGCCGTAAGCCAGATTTCTTTGGATCCTTGTCGAAGATCGCATTTCACTCTAGCAACTAGTTCATTGATTGGGTAGCTTCTCAAATTTCCTCTAGCAAAACGAACGCAACAATAGGAACAGGCGCCTAGGCAACCATAGCAAACCGGGGTAATCCCCACCACTGCGTTCCTCGGAATCCTCGGAAGCCCACAATTTGGCTTATAGTCACTTTTCAAATCAATAAACTCTTTTCCGCATTCCACCGCATACAGGGCCTCAGAAATCTTCGATCCAGGCGCCGGCCCCAGCGCTGCATGGAACCTTACGCTTTTCCTCATTCTTTCGTAGCATATTAGAGGCATACATCCAGTCACGACGATCTTTTTGCTTGTTGGTGTTTTCTCCAGTATGCTCATTAGTCGGTTTTCAGTAGGCGTCTTGACTGCACAGGTGTTGTAGACCACAATGTCAGCACTTTCTATTTTGTCGACGACGGGGTAGCCGCTGTTCACCAAGCAGCCGACGATGGTTTCACCATCAGCTAGATTGGTTGAACAACCATAGCTCTTAACGTAAACTCGAGGATGTTTGCTAAGAATAGCCACACCCACTCCGAGGAAACTGTTTTCTAACAGAGCGCGATCTGAGGCTTGAACTTATCGGCTTAAGAGAAAACGAAACACTAACCGTGAAATTTCCCAGAAGTTGAAATATGAGCATATACCTATGGATCTTCACATCCTCTCCTCGATTTAGATTATCAAGTATTTGTATGGGTGCGGCACACAGCGTCTGTTTCCTTTTTATATGTGAGGCTGTTCGTATTCTCTTTGAAATACAATTGAAATACAAGAGGATATATAGAAACCAAGGAGAAATTACTTAGCGCTCACAGAGATGAGCGAAAGTACTCCTGAGGGGAATACGGTTGAGCTTAGACCTAAGCTTCTCATCCAAATATGATAAGTTCATATCTCCGAAACTTTGTCGCAATACGCTTATACTTGGCGTGGGCGGAGCTGGGAATAACCTCGTTCATAGATTGACAGAGGCAGGTGTGGTAGGCGCTGAGTGCATTGCTATCAACACTGATAGGCGTCATCTGGAATCTATTCGAGCAAATGGAAAGATATTGTTAGGCGAGAAAGTCACTGGCGGATTTGGAACAGGCGGAAGCCCAGAGTTAGGCAGAAGGGCCTTCGAAGAGTCTTCGGAAGAGATGCCTATCCTCTTCGACAATGTCGACATTGCCTTTGTTACTGCGGGATTAGGTGGGGGAACTGGAACAGCTGTAGCACCGATGATAGCGGAAATGGCTCGCAGAAGCGGTGCAATCGTTTTCGGGGTAGTTACAATGCCTTTCAAGTATGAAGAGGAAAAGCTTCTCTTTGCTGCTCAAGGCTTAATGGAAATGAGGAGAGTGTGCAACACTCTTGTCGTCGTTGACAATAATAAGGCATTGGAATTGGTTCCAGAAACCATGGCGAACAGTGCTTCTCTGACGACAGATGATGTACTCCTAACAAACATGGCCATGTTCACGGTCGATGACATTGTGACAAACCTCATCAAGGGTGTAAACGAGACCATGTCCATCCCCAGCCTAATGAACATAGACTTCGAGGAATTCAAAACAATCATTGAAAATGGCGGAGTTGGCCTAGCTGGCCTCGGAGAGTCAAATTCTCAGTTCAGAGCAGAGGAAGCTGCGCAGAGCGCCCTAAAGTGCCCTCTTCTGGATATGGAAAGCGGAGGGCCGGAGGGAGCCTTAGTCCTTGTTAGCGGTGACCAACTTATGTCGCTCTCAGAAGCCTCATCTGTTGCCGAAATCATAACTGAAAGCCTAGGTTCACAAGCACCCATCATCATGGGCGCTAGCGTAGACCAAGCTGTCTCTGGTTACATACGCGTGATACTGACCTTAGTTGGGATGAAAGCTCCTCAATTCCCCGTGGGACTTGGAGGAATTAGCATGAACCTATATGACATGGAACTAAGTTCGGAAGGAGATCAAAATCTGAAATTAGACCTTGACCTATACCAGTTGGAAGACGATTAAAATCCTTCTTTTTTGGCTCTTACTT
>CAZAQQ010000208.1:0-2529 GCA_964487485.1 uncultured Candidatus Bathyarchaeia archaeon
TAAAGTTCACGATTATGCGTGTGTTGAGAGGCTGAAATTCGCAGTTGAAAAAGCCTTAGAAATACTCCGAGAATAGACCAAATTTCTCACCTTTTTGGTAGGTGATCACATCCCAAGCTTTATTAGTTGTATTGGAGTTTGCTTTACTTGGGTACAGTATGACAGACTTTGATGTGCTGTCGAGAGATGGAGCCACAGATGTTCTACGTCGGCTCTGCCTAGGGGATGCTAGATTCAAAGAGTTAAACGAAGCTGTCAAGAACACGAGGACGTTGACAAGGAGGTTGAAGGAATTGACGGCGGAGGGTCTGATTCGAAAGGCCAAAGCCCACTATAAGATTGTGGGTGAAGGCTTCGACACCGCCCTCAAAATAGCAGAGTTTGAAGGAAAAGCCAAACAGAAGTGGGTTAGCCAAGAAGAATTCGCAAAGATTAGATACAGATGGATGAGAATTTCTTTGATGCGTCTCACCGAACTTTTTCATAAAGAGTTTAGTGATGAACTAGTTTCTATTGTCCTTTATGGTTCTGCGGTCAAGAACTCCTTCCAGCTTGGCAGAAGCGACGTAGACCTGCTTTACATTCTTGAAGATGATGCGAGAAATGTTTGGCATCGTGAAGAAAGTCTGTTCAGGGGTTTTCAATCCACATGGGAGTACAGAGCCTGCGACTATTGGCTCAAAACGCAGGGTACCTATGGGTATCCGGAGATAGCCACAGCGTGGCTGCAGAAGAGTTATGCCAAAACATTCCAGCCTATTTATCTTGATATGCTTCCTTACAGAGTCGTTCTCTACGATAGGGAGGGGTTCTTCCAAAGTTTAATCAAGAAGCTGCAGGAAGCACTAGATGCTCTGGGAACCATTCGGATTGAGCATCCGGATGGAACATATGCATGGTTTCTAAAGCCTGACATTGCACCTGGCGAATTGATTGAAGTCAGCTTGGAATAGGCATATGGCCATAAACAAAGATAGAGCCGAAAAGGCAATCAAAAGTGCAGAGCGGGAATTCAGGAATGCTGTCACATGCTTGGGGAACAAAGACTACGTCGGATCATTAAAGTATCTTCAAGAATGCATGGAATATGCGGTAAAGGCGGTTTTGATAGCCTATGGAATAGATTATCCCAAAATTCATGCAGTGGGCCGCTTCCTGTACGAAATTGAGGAAAAGTACCCTCCATGGTTCCTCAAACAAATTCAAGACATAGCTGAAGTCACAGACAGCTTGGCCAGAGGAAGACCAAAATTCAGATATCCCTACGAACACCCCACAGAACAATATGAAACAACTGCCAAGGAAATCCTCCCAGAAGTAGAGAAAGCCCTAGAAAGCTGCCGCAAGCTCATTAAACAACTCTTCGACTAACATTTAGCACTATTGGGATTTCATCACAGGGCTCCAGACTATTGAAAATCATCTCAATAAGGATTCGAACTCGGGTCGCAATTGTGGAGGGCTGCTTAATCTACGGGAGTAGTATATGGATCCAACTTCGCACCATATAGATAACCAATGCAACTATCGTCGCCTTGGGCTAACGCTTTAATTTCTTTTCCGGCGGATGTACTGTAGGGCTTCTTGGATAGGAGGGGGATGAATGTCCATATTGCTGAAAAACTGTGATTGGATAGTTACGCAGAACGCTTCTAGGGAAATCCTCAGGAACTGCTCTGTTTACGTGGAGGATGGGCGAATTGTTGAAATTGGCGGGAAGATAACTTGCGAGGCTGATCGCGTTCTGAATTGTGAGAAAAAAGTTTTGATGCCTGGGCTGATCAATACGCATACTCACCTTTCTATGACTCTTTTTCGAGGGTACGCAGACGATATGCCCCTTCAGGAGTGGTTGACTACGAAGATTTGGCCGCTGGAAAGTAAGTTGACAGGTCAGCTTTGCTATCAGGGTGCGCTGCTTGGATGCCTTGAAATGATTAGGACAGGTACCACCTGTTTCCTAGACATGTACTATTTCTTGGAGAATATTGTTGAGGCGGTGAAGAAAACTGGGATTCGAGCATTTCTTTCCCACGCAATAATTGACTTGTTCGATGCGGGCAGCAGAGACAAACATCAGAAAGCAACGCAAGAGTCAATCAACTTCATAGAAACCTTAGGGGATCCTAAGATCGGCTTCGCCATTGCTCCTCATGCTCCCTACACTTGCTCAGAGGAATCTCTCCTATGGGCTAGGGAGGTAGCTGAACGAGAGAACGCGTTGATTCACATTCACATCGCGGAAATGAGGCGTGAACAAGCTGAATTCGAGAAGAAGCATGGTCTGAGGGAAGTTGAATATCTTGACAAAATCGGTTTTCTATGCTCTAGAGTAGTTTCCGCCCATAGTGTTTGGCTTACTAAAAGAGAAGTGCAGTTGCTAGGAGAGAAAGGTGTGAAGGTCTCTCACTGCCCAGTCTCGAATATGAAGTTGGCTCTCGGCGGAGTTGCTCCCCTCCCAGAAATGTTTGAAAGCAAGGTGACTGTCTCGTTAGGCACAGATGGTGCAGCTAGCAACAATTGCCTAGA